>JBGVMW010000023.1:0-8155 GCA_045125095.1 Lachnospiraceae bacterium | reverse complement strand
AATGGAGCACCACAATTTCACCTTAGAAAGGCTTTATTATGGAAGAAAATTTATCATTTACTGCGGAGCAGGTGCGATTTCAGCATGCCTGTGATGTTATTTTTCACAAACAGGTGCAGCGGGACAGTATTGGTACGCTGAGTGAAAAAACACTTCACGCCGCCTTAAAATATTATTTTGAACCTGACGTGTCCAAACAGGAGGTTCGAATTGGGCGTATGGTGGCCGATATTTATAATGGAGACGATATTATTGAGATCCAGACAAGACAGTTTAATAAGCTTCGAAATAAATTAGACTTTTTTCTGCCGGATTATCATGTGACGATTGTGCATCCCATTGCTGTTAGTAAACGTATTTTTCAGGTTGACCCAGAGACGGGGGCAGTGTCAAAGGGAAGATTATCTCCCGTGAAAGGGAGCAAGTATCATATTTTCCCGGAACTATATAAAATCAAATCCTATCTGCATAATGAACATTTGCATTTTTGTATTATGTTGTTGGAAACGGAAGAATATCGCATTATGCCGCCACAGGGTAAGCGGCGCAGACGCCAGAAAATCAATAGCGACAAGGTGCCAAAGACGCTGATTGATGAAATATATATCAACTGTGTGGATGATTATGTACAGCTTCTGCCAACCGATTTGCCGGAGGAGTTTACTTCCAATGATTTTTCTGTAGCTGCAGGAATTCCGGTTTCACTGGCACAGTCAGCACTTAATATTTTGTTTGATACAGGGACAGTCATACGAGTAGGAAAAGCTGGTCAGGCTTATTTGTATCGGGTGAAGTAACATTCTCTAAAATTTTTCCTACAACCTCTATGTTATGAATAGTTACCATTCACATTTTAACAAACTTTACATATATTAGTAGAAATGTTATCCATTTAGGGGCACAGTGAATTACTCACTGATGCTCCGGGATGAGAGGAATTATGAGAACAGGAAAAATCCATGCACTACAGGATAACCCTCAGGATACCCCTGATGTAGGTAACCTTTTGTTAGATGTCCATTCTTCCTTAGGACGCATTCCGATCAAGGATGCAACCATTACACTTTCTTACACAGGCGATCCCAACAATACATTAGAAGAAATTACAACAGATGCTTCCGGACAAACGGAAACCTTATCTCTCAATGCCCCTCCTTTAGAATACAGCATGGAGCCGGGGCAAAGTCAGCCATATTCTGAATATACAGTACGTGTTACGGCTCCCGGATATGAGCCGGTTGATATTTCCGGCATTGAGGTACTGCCAACTGCCACTGCCATTCAGGAAGTGACAATGGAACCAATCGAAGATGTGGAAACTGCACAGCCTATAGTAATCGGTCCACATACTTTATACGGCACATATCCACCGAAAATTCCTGAAGATGAAATAAAACCTATAAATGTCTCTGGTGAAATTGTATTGAGTCGTGTCGTCGTTCCGGAATATGTCATTGTGCATGATGGACCACCAAACGATCCCAGTGCAAAGAATTACTATGTCCGCTACCGCGACTACATCAAAAATGTGGCTTCCAGTGAAATTTATGCCACCTGGCCAGCTGCCACGATACGAGCCAATGTTCTTGCGATTATGTCTTTTACATTAAACCGTGTGTATACGGAATGGTATCGGAACCAGGGCTACGATTTTACCATCACTTCCTCCACTGCCTACGATCACAAATGGATTGCTGGAAGAAACTTTTACCGGGATATTTCTGTAATTGTAGATGAATTGTTTGAAAATTATCTATCCAGGCCGAATGTAAAGCAGCCTATTCTTACGCAGTATTGTGACGGTTATCAGGTGCAATGCCCGAATTGGATGACGCAATGGGGCTCAAAAAATTTAGGTGACCAGGGCTATTCTGCCATTGAGATTCTCCGCTACTTTTATGGAGATAATATGTACATTAACACGGCAGAGGCGATATCAGGGATTCCTTCCTCATGGCCTGGCTATGATCTGACCGTGGGCAGCCGTGGACAAAAGGTTCAACAAATGCAGGAACAGCTAGACCGCATTGCCCAGACTTATACTGCTATCCCTCGTATCACTGCTGATGGGGTATTCGGCAATGCTACAAAAGAAGCTGTACAAAAATTCCAGAGTGTTTTTGGCTTGCCGGCAACCGGTATTGTGGACTATCCAACCTGGTATCGTATTTCTGAGATTTATGTGGCGGTGTCAAGAATTGCGGAGTTAGTGTAACATAAGCATATAGCAAAGCACGACAAAAGCCATAGCCCCAAAGCAGACAGCCTTAAGGTTATGGCTTTACTTATTTACTACCACATATTCTTAGCAATAATAATCTATCTTTCCAAAATATCCATACCACTTTTGCACGACTTCCTTACTTCGTGCCTCAATAATATCCATGATATTTCTCAATACCTTTGATGGAATCTGCGAATTATTATGGCAGAGATAACACTTTCCAGCTCTGGTTATCCAAATTTTTGTGGCATTGGCACTTGGTGCACCCTCTGACACATGTACATGAATGGGTTCCAGTGGGGCATTCTCATTTGACCAAAAGTACACCCAGTAGGAGCCTATTCTAAAAACCTGAGGCATTTTCAAAACCTCCTTCTTTGGAATAGCGTAAAATCAAGTGGGCAGTTGACTCCACCACTTCCTTTAAGCGATTCATCTCTTCCTCAGAGAATCCAAAAACATCCTCCCACTGATACTGTGGCAGATAGCAAGTGGCATAGTGAAAACAATCCCTTTCGTCGGGCTTTTCCATATACACCTTTACGCTGCCGTCCTCGTGCATTTCAGAGTGTACGATTTCTGTCTGGTCATCTAATGTTAAAAATGGATACATCATACGATATAAGCACCACCTTTCATTGCAATTTTATCTATCCATATAAATTGTACCACATTAAGAACAAAAAAACATTAAAATCTTTTGGCTTGCCGGCAACTGGTATTGTGGACTATCCAACCTGGTATCGTATTTCTGAGATTTATGTGGCGGTGTCAAGAATTGCGGAGTTAGTGTAACATAACACTATACTATTTCAAAAAAATTATGTTATAATATACCCATATCACTCATTATCTTAGAATAGGCATTTGCGAATGTGAAGACCATCCGCAAATTGTCAGAATTGTTTGTGCAAATAGCTGCTTACGGAAAAATTGTAACCAGAAGCATAACATTTGCGGAAATCAAAGAAAAGTTATGTGGGAATTTTATCATGTGTCATAAAAAATATGTTGTAAATATTGAACATGTTACGAATTATGATGCTGCAAATCAAAAAATAACAATAAACACACACATGTTTCCCTATCACAGGGTTATTTCTAGGACAGTCTAGCTGACTGTCTCAGATAGCCCTTTTTCTTTTGCCTCTCGTTCTGCCTTTTCACGTTCATATTTTCGTCTCATATAAGTACGATTCCATGCACGTTTACGGCGTTTACGTTCTTCTTCTTTTATCTGTTCGGGAGTAAGCTCTGGCATCGGGACATCCAGTTTTCCCACATACTTGAGATAAATATCTATCTGTTGGATTCTGTCCCCGGTAGATTTGTCTGCTTCGTGTACTATGATTTTATCAACAAATTCATGGATCATAGGAGTAGTAAGTTCTGTAAAATCTGTAAACTTGCGTACCAGTTCAATAAACTTATCTACATTATCAGCATTTTCCTGATATTCATTCAAGGAATTCTCCAAAGCTTCCACTGATAATTCTAATTCATTTTGTTCTGCTTCGTAGTCTGCCAAAAGCATTTCAAACCGCTTGTCGCTTAACTTCCCATTTACATTGTCCTCATAGTTCTTCTTTATGAGGGTGTTTAGTTCATTGATTCGTTTCTGCTCTTTGGAAAGACGTTTTTTCAGTGCCTTGGCTTCACTTTCCTGTTGGAGTTCTGTGGCACTGCGAACTTTTTCAATAAATTCTGCTTCATGCTCCTTCACATAATTACTGGTAGACCTAATGGTTTCCAAAAGCAAATCACGGACAACATCCGTGCGGACGTGGTGTTGCGTACACTTATTCTCAAACTTGCTTTTTGCCTTGCTGTAAGTGGAGCAGGTGTAATTATCCTGTGCATTGGTATACTTCCCGGTAGGATTTCCATCTTTATCTTTCTTTTCGTAACCACCGGTGCGGTGATTGAACATCTTGGCACCACAATCCGCACAATACATCAGTCCGGTTAAAGGATTGATGTCACCTTTTTTGTTAGGGCGGTGCTTGGTTTCACGAATCTTTTGGACAGTAAGCCATGTTTCTTCATCCACAATTGCTTCCTGCGTATTTTCAAAAATAATCCAGTCCTCCGGTGAATTATGCACAGAATGTTTATCTTTGTAGGATTCCTTTCTGGTACGGAAATTTACGGTATGCCCCATATACTCAGGTTTTTTCACAATATCTGAAACAGTGGTAGCTGTCCATGTGTATGGTCTGCTCATGTCACAACTTCCCCGACAGGTTCCGAGTCCCTGCTTTGCAAGGTAATAGGATGGTCTCTCGACCTTCTCATCTTTTAAAATCCTTGCTACCTGCATCGGTCCGTTTCCTTCTATGATAAGCTGATAAATAAGTCTTACAACAGCAGCAGCTTCTTCATCAATAATCCAAAGGTCAGGGTCATCAGGGTCTTTCTTGTACCCGTAGATTGCGTTACTTGTCAGATGCTTTCCATCCATCCCCTTATTATGAAGTACGGACTTGATTTTCCGGCTGGTATCTCTTACATACCACTCATTCATAATGTTAAGAAACGGGGCAAATTCGTTACTGCCATCGTTTAAAGCACTGTCCACATTGTTGGAAATGGCAATAAATCGCACATTTTTCTTTCGAAACAGCACTTCCGTATAAAAGCCTACCTCAAGGTAATTACGCCCAATACGGCTCATATCTTTTACGATAACGCATCCTATAATTCCTTTTTCAATGTCTGCAAGCATACGCTTCCAGTCCGGTCTGTCGAAATTGGTTCCCGACCATCCGTCATCCGTATAATGACGGAGATTGGTAAATCCCTGCTCGGTTGCAAATTTCTCCAGCATTTTCTTCTGGTTTACGATACTGTTGCTGTCACCACTTAACTCATCGTCACGGGATAATCTTTCATAGAGCGCAGTGATTTTATTAAGTTCCGGTTGTTTTGTTTTCATAATATTCTCCTTTCAAAACAAACAACCAGCTTATCTGTGGTTCTATTGTACCACGAATAAGCTGGTTTGTGTAAAAATATTTATTGTCTCACTAATAGGAGAAATCCGATAGAAAATCGGAACTGTTTTATCATTATCATGCATCCTAGCACCAAATTAACCAGAACTTAGGGGAATTATTTGAGATATGTTATGTTCATTTGTGCTACTCAAATTTTTAAGCTGTTTAAATGTGATGATTATTCAGTGTTCTTTCCTGAAAAACAGACCTCATCTCTATTGGGTTTAGATTCTATTTAATTTCTAAAACCTGGTCTATCAAATATTTATCCTTATCACTTAATTTGTTATAAGCTACTCCTGAATACTCGTAAAACATTCCTGATATAGCAGTGTATTTTATCCTATCGAGATTACATCCATTCTTACTATTAATTGTAAGATACCTTCCCATTTTCACAGAGTCTAACATTCCATCATCAGAAGCGCCATAATCAATCTTATCCCAATTATCAGCACCATAACAAGTAAGAGATGTTAGTATTTTATAAATAACATCAATACTTTTCGTTTCTGTAATTGAAAGTGTTCCTATTCTCTTTTGTAATGTTACACCAGCCTCCGTATTATCCATGTCAGCAGGCTCCGATACAATTTCTGTTATATCATCTGCACTATTTATAGCATATATTAACGAAAGAACATCTTTAAATAAGTATTCTTTATTGTCAAAATACATAAATTTCCAAAGTGAATATTCTCCATTCTCCTCTCTGATCACATATTGCAAATCCTTGTGTCCGGATACATAATACGCATTTTCTTGCGAATCAGCCACTTTTCCAATAGACTTCTTTAATTGTTTACTAGAGACAGATGGAACTGCTTCATATATGGCTTTATATTGGGAAATTTGAACTGTACAAATTTTTTGACATTCATTGTTTGTATTATCAGCAGATGCTAGTAATGTATCAAGTGCAACATAACTTTCTCCATCGTCTTTATCTACATCTGTTGACATTTGACTCGTATCGACATCTGCAACTGGAGCACCTTCTCCAATGTTTTTTGACACAAACATCTTCGGTACAGAATATAGAACCCCTACAATTATAAAAAGACAAGCGGCTGTAGTAACCAGTTTAATCCATGCAAAATGTTTTTGTTTGGTTTTATATGTATCCGCAATTTCTATATACTTCTCATCAATGTTTTCAATTGTTTCAAATAATTCTTCTTTTTTCATAATTCGAATCCCCTTTCTATAAGGTAATCATGTAATTTCTTCCGAAGACGATTTAAACTGACAGAAACATTAGTTTGGCTCATTCCGTATCGCTTTGCAATATCAGATACACTTTCGGCATACCAATATCTTCGCACAAAGAGTGCACACTTCTCTTTAGGTAGAGATTCCATGAATGAATTGATAGCGTTTAGCAATTCCTTTTTATCAAACTCTTTTTCAGGTTCATTTCCACCTGATACGCATTCTGCAAGCTCATCTAAAACAATTGCTATTTGTCCGTTTCCTCTTTTTTCAGCAGTCATCTTCTTATATAGATCAAAAGCTATGTTTCTGGTAATCTTGCCAAGAAATGTTCTAAGAACTAATGGTCTATTCGGTGGAATAGCTTCCCATGTCTTAAGGTATGTATCATTTACACAGTCTTCGGCATCTTCCCAGTTATTCAAAATATTCCTTGCTATAGTATGACAGTAACTTCCATACTTTTCTGATGTTGCAGTTATCGCCTTCTCATTTCTGGCAAAGTACAAATGAATAATTTCCTTGTCTTCCATGGACATGTGAGAAATACCTCCTTTCACCTATATACACGACTTTTAGATTCGAATCTTACACTTTTTTAGATTTTTATAATGATTTATCAAATACAATAAACCTAGATTGTTCACGGCAAAGTCGTGAATAATCTAGGTTTATCTGCATCTTCGTACACATCTTTCGCAAAAAAATTATTTTATTGTTACGCAATAAGCATTTACCAAAACCAGACTCATATAATCAATCTTGTACAATTAATTTTATATTCTCGCTGTCACTTTCAGCGTGAACTTTTGCATTTTCCACTAGCATCATACTAAAAACAGTCTATCTTTCAGCCTTTGACAACTCTTTGACCATATTATCAAAATCAGATTCAATCGGTTGTGTCTTGTTGAAAATATCGTATTCCTGATATGCTTTCTCCACCGCCTGTTTATGGGAAATACGTCCGTTATCCTTTAAAATATCATACCTGCGGAATTCAAGGAACTCATTAACGCTTTTCGAAAATTCTTCCATTGTAAAGACATTTTCACGTTCAATCAAATCCTCTATGTAATCAAAATACCCTGTAACAGCACGTTCCAATTGACGAATCTGTTTTTCGTCTAAATAGTTTTTTGCAATCGGGGTATCAGATTTGAGAATGCGACCATCGGGAGCATTTTTCCATGTAGTTAATCCCATATTCTCTTTGGTGTGAGCAGCCTGATTGTACACAATTTCAGCCGCAGTCTTGCCGGTAATGGCATAATGAAATTTGTTCTGTATGGTAGCATAGAAACGATATGTGATATCGGAATCTTTATCATAATCAATGCTGCATTCTGCAAAGATATCGGTTATCTGTTGCCATATTCTGCGTTCGCTGGCACGGATGGAACGTACTCTTTCCAGTAACTCACGGAAATAGTCTTTGCCAAAGGCTGTTTTTCCCTGTTTCATGCGTTCGTCATCCATTGCAAAGCCTTTTATCATATATTCCTTTAGAATATTAGTTGCCCAGATACGGAACTTGGTTGCCTGAATGGAGTTTACTCTGTAACCAACGGAAATAATGGCATCCAGATTGTAATAATTGGTAGGGGAAAGCTGTGTTTTTCCGGGAATCGCACCGTGTGGAGTGGGTATTTCCATTTTGGAAACTACCACTTCTTCACGAAGTTCTCCCTGCTCAAAAATATTTTTTAAATGCTTGCTGATT
>JBGVMW010000022.1:0-2901 GCA_045125095.1 Lachnospiraceae bacterium | reverse complement strand
ATAATAGTATAAAGTGTAGTGGCACTGATGCCGGTTTCTTTAGCAATCTTACGCACATTGGTACCTTTGTTATCAATGTGTTCTTTTAATTTCTTTCCATCGCCCATGAGCAACCTCCTATATTCATACATAGAAAAAATACGAAAAACATAATTACAATATCCATAATAGCATATTTACGAAAAACATAAAAGAGGAAATTACAAAAAATATTATTTACGAAAACCGTAAAAATAATTTTACGAAGTGTTGACAAAGGAAAGATATGGTGCTAATATAGGTTTACGAAATTCGTACACAAATTAAATACAAGAGATGTAATGAAATTAGAAATGAAGAAGGGAGGACGAATATATGGCGAATTATCAATATATGATGAGTGCGGAAGATGTTGCAAAAGAACTGAATTGCTCCAAATCTCACGCATACAAGCTTATTAAGTCGATGAACAAGGAATTGGATAGTCAGGGCTATGTGACAATGCCTGGGCGAATTCCAAGAGCGTTCTGGGCAACTAAGATGTTTGGCTATGAATTGGTAGCAAATTAAGGAAAGGAAGGTCATTATGGCGTATAAGGAGAAAGACACAAAGAAATGGACAGCCCAATGGTTTGAAACAAATGCCAAGGGCGAAAAGAAAAAGCGAAGAAAAAGAGGTTTTGAGACAAAGCGTGAAGCTCTTGAGTATGAGCGACAGAAGAAATTAAATAACATCAGAAGTATGGATATGAAGCTAAGTGAATTCATGGAAGTTTATTTTGAAGATAAGCAGAATGAGTTGAAGGAACGCACCATGAAGAACAAGCGGTATATGATGGAGCAACACATCATTCCATACTTTGGTAATCAGATGATGAGTGAGATAACTGCCGGGCAGATTATCCAGTGGCAGAATGAAATGCAGACAAAAGGATTTTCGGAAGCCTACTTAAGGATGATACAAAATCAGCTAACCAGCTTATTCACTCACGCTTCACGAATTTACGATTTGCACACAAATCCTTGTAAAAAAGTAAAGCGTATGGGAAGTTCGGATAACAGAAGTTTGGACTTCTGGACAGTAGATGAATATCAAAAGTTCATACAAACGGTGGAGCCGGGAAGCAGATACTATCTAATCTTTGAAATTCTCTTTTGGACGGGATGTAGAATTGGAGAGTTGCTGGCACTTACAGCAAAGGACATTGATTTTGAGAGAAATCAAATCAGCATTACCAAGACTTACTACCGGACAGAAAGGCAGGATGTGATTACAGAACCTAAGACGAAGCAATCTGTAAGACTGATAGAAATACCGGAGTTTCTTAAACAGGAGATTAAGGATTTTGTAGATGGTCATTATGGGATGCCGGAGAATGAAAGACTCTTCCCCATTGTGCAGGAAGCGGTACAACACAAAATGAAGCATCAAATGGAGAAAGCAGGAGTAAAGAAAATCCGAGTTCACGATTTGAGACATTCACATGTGGCGTACTTAATCAATAAAGGAATTGAGCCTATTCTGATAAAGGAGAGGGTAGGACACAAGGATATCCGTATCACATTAAATACTTACGGACACTTATATCCGAATCAACAAAGAAAAGTAGCGGAGATGCTGGATTTTGAAAAAGAAAAAAGCCCTAACAGTGGCAACTGCTAGGACTTTTGATAACAGGAAAACCTCTGTTACCTATGTAATCACAGCATAAGTATAACAGAGGTTCTTCCGTGTGACAACGAGATTTTAGGAAACGGAGGACTTTATGGAAGAAAAGAAAACAGAACTGAAAATGATTAAGATGTCAGAAGTACAGTCGCAGGAGATAGAGTGGCTTTGGTATCCATTCATCCCTTATGGAAAGCTGACGATCGTACAAGGTGATCCGGGAGACGGAAAGACAACCTTGATATTAAATATTGCAGCCAAGTTATCCAAAGGAGAGGGCTTAGATGATGCTATGAAGCTGACAGAACCAATGAACATTATTTATCAGACTGCTGAGGATGGTCTTGCGGATACTGTAAAACCAAGACTTGAAAAGGCAGGTGCAGATTGTGAGAGGATAGTGGTAATTGATGAAAGCGACAAGTCTCTTTCTATGGCAGATGAAAGGCTGGAAGAAGCTATTATACAGACCGGAGCGAGGATGTTGATTTTAGACCCGATACAGGCTTACTTGGGTGGTGGCATGGATATGAACAGAGCAAATGAAGCAAGGGATATGACGAAGCGTTTAGGAGCTTTGGCAGAGAAATATAAATGTGCCATTATTCTTATCGGTCATATGAATAAGGCATCCGGTAATAAGGCGGCTTATAGGGGCATGGGTTCCATTGATTTCTTTGCGGTAGCAAGGAGTGTGTTACTAGTTGGCAGAGTGGAAGGAGAACCAAATATCAGAGCAGTTGTTCAGATAAAAAATAATTTGGCACAGTTCGGACATCCCAAGGCATTTGAACTGATGGAAAGTGGTTTTAAGTGGCTGGGTGATTATGAGATTACAGCAGATGAAGTGCTTGGCGGTATTGCCCCCAAAGCAAATAAATTGGAGCAGGCAAAGCAGATGCTTCGGGAACTGGCAGAGACTGCTAATGCGGTACAGAGTAATGAGATTTTTGATATGGCTGAGGAACAGGGAATTTCTAAAAGAACATTGGAAAATGCAAAAAAGGAGCTGGGCATCAGGGCAAGAAAAATCAATAACTCATGGTATTGGGAACTGGATAAGATAAAGCAGATTTAAGGGAAGAACGCAACAATGCAGATTATATAAAATTTGCGGTGATGAACCTTGCAAGGTTGCAAAATTTATAGACATTGCGTTGTTGCGGTCTTGATGGAAAGGATGGATTGATAGGATTGAAAAATGTGCAGATTTCAGAGGAATTATTTATTGCACTCCTTAAATATCACTTGGT
>JBGVMW010000021.1:0-17409 GCA_045125095.1 Lachnospiraceae bacterium | reverse complement strand
ACGCAAAATGATAGCAGATTCGGAATGACAGGCTCCGGATTGCAGTGAAGATTGGGAAACGGGGCTGTTCGGAAAGGTATTAGTGATTCTTAGAGGGTTGGATTGGTGCGTTAAGCGGAAAAATATAGTTGTTTGAGCTTGCGAGTTCTATATTTTTCCGCTTGTCCTTAGCGCCAATTCGAGCCTCTTAGAATCACTTATACCTTGGAGCCTGCCCCATTTCCCAATCTTCGCTGTAACCCGGAGCCGGACGGGTAGCAAGCTACAGCCTCTCTCTGTCGGACGGTTGACACAAATACACTTGACACACCCGCAAATCCGAATTTCACCTCTACAGCCGCTTATACACAGCCTTCATTTTCGCATCCACAATCTCCGCCGAAAACTGCTGTATCGTTTTCCGGTTCAACTGCCCCATTCTCTTACGTTCTTCCGGGTGATTGCTAAGATGGGAAATCGCTTCTGCAAATGCAGAAACATCCTTCGTGCCGCACAGATAACCGCCTTGACGTTGGGTAACTAAATCCACATTGCCACGAATGTCTGATATAACTACTGGCAAACCGGCTGCCATAGCTTCCATTAACGCTACCGGCAAGCCCTCTTGCAAAGATGGAAATACAAAAATATCTGCACAGGCATACAACTCCTCTGTTGCTTCGCAATATCCCAAGAAATCCACTACATTCTCTAAATTCAGCGCAGTAACCTGCTTCTTTAACTGATCTTTTAAAGGACCAATTCCTGCAATGAGATAACGGATTTTTCCACCTTTCCAATGTGCAAGTGCCTGCAAAATCACTTCATGATTCTTTCGCTTGCTCAATTCGCCTACAGACAAAAGTATGATTTCATTTTTTTCGTAGCCGTACTTCTGTCTGAGCAAGGCTCGTTCCTCTGACGTATATAAAAAGCGATTGCAATCAATTCCAATTCCCGGTATGTACACATTTTCACCTGCACCAAATACTTCTGCATGTTTGGTATCTTCTGCGTTCATGGTAAGCAGGACATCTGTATACTTTGCTAACTTACGCTCAATAGGATAAAATAGCATCCAATTAACTACAGAAGCACCTTTGAAGAAGTGAAATCCATGGGCGGTATACATTACTTTCACACCACAGGCATGTCCTGCCAAACGACCGATTACGCCGCCAATCGGGGAATGGCAATGTAAAAACGCAAAGTGTTCCTGTTGCAACAATGCTTTCACCTGTCTATATGCACACTTTACCGCCAGGATATTTTTGACATTGCGGTCAAAATCTATCTGGTGACATGGCACCCCCATTTTCTTTAATTCTTCCTTGAGCTGTTCCGTTCGCTTCCTGGTTATTGTACTACCTGCTAAGAAGTTGCATGCGACATGTACTTCATAGCCAAGTTCTTGCAGGATATGAATATTACGCATATTGAATTGTTGTATCATGGACGCAACAGATGCTAACATAAGCATTTTCTTCATCGTTTCCTCCCATTCTACCATCTTGACGGCTTATTACTTTTAACTGCACTGTCGTTTATAAGCTTTTACAAATTGAACGCACACTTTCTTCAAGACTCACAATCTGGTAGTCCAGCCCTTCCGGAAGACTGCTAAATTCCGTTTCATAACGCAAGCTTCCAAACACTTTATTCACGATAACAGACAACTTACCCTTGCCACTACCTAGCAGGGATAATATCCACTGGAAGCCGGGCAGTATCAGAAGCTTTTTTCCATTGGCGTTGCGGAGTTGCTTCATCAATTCTGCTGTGTTTACATATTCTCTGTTCTGTGGACAGAATAATCCGGATAAACTGTGTTCTGTGATTAACCGTATACACTCACACAAGTTATCAATGTATATCATACTTCTGCTTCCTGTTGATTTCGGAAACACCGGTAGCACTTTGGCTGCTTTTTGCAGCAGGCGGAAATTCCCTTTGCAATTTGTACCATATACCATCGGAAGACGTAACATAGAAACTATAAACCGTTCCTCTGCAAGAAGTGCTACATCCTGCTCTGCTAAAAGCTTGCTTTCTCCATAAAAATTCACCGGAGCTGTAGCTGTCTTACTTCCAATCAGTTTGTCCTGTCCTGCCGGAGCGCTTTCTCCGTATACAATGATACTGCTTAAAAATATAAACTGCTTCACATTGGATTCTTTTGCTTTTCTGGCAACTTCTACTGTCAGCAGATGATTCACACGATCATATTCTTTTTTTTGCTGCTCGTATTGCGCGGATTGTTCCGAAGCAATGTCAACGTGGGCGATGCCGGCCGTGTGAACAATTACATCATATATCGAAAAATCCATCCTACGCCAGTCATCATTTCGCAGGGAAATCCCTGTTACTTCATACCGGTTATTCCATTTTTCCTGTTGTAAATAAGATATCAGCCTTGTTGCTACATATCCATTTTTTCCTGTAATTAAAATTTTCATATATATTTTCTATCTTTCAAAATGGCGTGCATACATATCCAACGAGTTTAACCATCCAATACACAAGCACGCCTCGAAACTTTAACTTACGAACAAAATAGTAAATAATAATAATTCCGCTTCCTCATAAACCAGTTGCAGAACCATTACCATTTATTTATATTATGAGAAAAATTTACGCTTCACTAATCCTGCATAATAGCGAATGCGATTGCCCTTTCCAAAGATAGCAAAGCAGTCCTCTTTCACCTTGTCATTCAGATTCATAACTGTTACTGTTATCTCTGCTTTTCCGCCATTTTCACTTGGCATATCCACATAGATCTGCGGGTCATTATGTTCAAAGAAAATAAAACCTTTTCGAAGCTTTCGTCCGTTATGTTTGATTCTAAGCTCTTTGTCATTTATTTTGACTTGGCATTTCACAACGCAGGCATGTTCCACCGGATCAATACGCAAGCGACGAACACCAGCACCAATCTCTAAGAGAATCGTGGCATCTCCATAGCAATCCACATGGGTATCAGTGACAATTCGGTCTTCTGCCTGAAAGCCTTCACCTTTGTCATAGAAGACCGTAACTGTCTTACCATGCAATTCAATATTTTCTGTCTGTTTCAGCTGACGAAGAGGCACAAACTGACCTACAATGTATTTCTGGAATTTTAATTCCATCTTATAGTATTCACGCTGTTCTTCCTTTGTTATCTGCAAATACTCATACACACGATCCTGCATTCCCGGATCTTTACAGGCACTTGCTAAAATACCACTACGGAACAGATAAAATACTGAACGGAATAAAATATAATGAATTGGCACAGCGCATGGATAACTCCACTCATAGTCAATCACATTCCAGACACCCTGTTCATCTATCAGTATATTTTGGAAAATCAAGTCGATATTGCTGATGCTTCCGGTGGCTTTCAGATTCCCCGGTAACTCTGCATCTCCGAAAATATCTTTGAATTTTTTGGAGGTGACAAAATAGCCCTGGGAAGCATCTTCTAATATTCCCTTTAATTTTCCTATCAAATCAAAGAAATCCGCTTCTTTGTTCTGTTCTAGTGCTTCCTTCAGATACGTAACAAGTGGCGTTCCGGTAAGAAATTCAAAGTCCAGACCACCCGGTATCTTCTTGCAGACATTCATTTTTACGCCTGTCTTTCCATACATGTTCTGTAACATCTGATAAGACTGTTCCATATTTTCCATATGCTTCTCTGCAAAACGGGACATAGCAAGCTTCCGGACATATCGCTTGTTATCTGCATCCTGTAAAATTTCTGTCTTGATACGGCAGTAATCAATTCTGTCGTTAGAATATTTTACAAATATCTTCTTCTCTTCCCGTACAATTGCTTCCCTGGAAGCCACCACCACGAAGGAATTGGCAAATTCTGCAAACATACCCTCTTTTACAATATTGTCGTAAACCTTTGCCTCATCAAACAGCTTTAACCTATCCTTGTCCCAATTGTACGCAACATTGATAATATCTCCCGGTTGCGGCAAATACTCATCAGAAAAAATGCTCATTGCATACTGGTAATCCGGATATGGATAATACACTTCTGTATATGGTAATCCTGATGCATGCAGTGTCTCCTCCAGGCTCTTCTTGGTGAATAAGTGTACGTTCTTGTCATTATCTTCTAAGCTGTCAAAAAACTGCTTTGAATGCGCCTCACGGCAGCCTGCAAAGTATTTTAATCCAAACTTGTTAGCTGTAGCAATTACCAGTTTCCCCTGTGGCTTTAAATGTGCACTGATAGCGGCTAACATATCCGGATAGCTTTGCTGCTCTTTTCTATATCTGGCGAGACATTCCAGGCTTCCAATCAGTAATATATAGTCAAATTGCTCTGTAAATTCCTTTGTCGCTTCATCAAAGCATCCTGTTATGCACGTAAGATTTTTTGCACGCTGGTTACGAGCGCGATTCACCAGATTTTTTTCTTCCTCTAACTCAATAGCCGTCACGTGCTTTGCTCTCTCACAAAGAAACTCTGTGATGGCACCATAACCGGAACCAATCTCACATACGCTGTCATTTTCCCCAATCGGAAGCCACTCAATACAGTTTGCCCGCAAATGAGATAATGCTTCTGTAATCTTATAATCTGTTTCCTTTGCAATTACCTTGTTATACTCACTTGCGGTGTGCTTCTTCACACTCGCCAGCAGTTTTTTTTCAAGGCTTACATTGTCATATTCATTGTCATCAATTGTATATATTTCACTAGGTACGATTTCCCGAATGTCCATTATCGTGCATCTCCATTCTACCTTTTTGTATATGGTACATATTTTTTAGTTTCGCCGGTGTATGTCTCGCAATATAGCTTCGGACAGCACCTTTCACACCAACAGTAACCATCTGGATACCTCGAAGGTTCTTTATCTGTTCCAACGAAAGTGATAAGTGTTGGAAATTAGCCATTACAATGCCCGGCATTCCTTTTAATTTCTTTAAAATATCCCCTAACATATAGCGGCTGGTTTCGATATCGGTTGCCGCATATTCATTGTTCATCACCCATCCTGAGAAATACCCCTGACTCTGGGCAACAAACGGTAAAATTCTTTCTAATGCATGGCTGATGGTTCCGTCATTATCCATTGGCTCCTTTGGAAAATCATCATATGTCCATGGATATTCAAACAGTGGCGCTAACGCATCTGTTTTACACCAGAAAGCCGTTCCCACAGCAATAGGCTGCTTATCATGGTCAAAATTCGCCTGTATTTTCAAGCTTTCTGCCAATTCCACTGTTTTCTCATAGCAGATTGTCCAGAAATTCACACTGGAAATAAAATACGTTCCATGCATAACCGCAGGTGGCATCAACAAGCCAAGTTCCTCATGCGTATCAAACAAATGTAACACCTGTTCAATATACGTCTCACTGATTAACAGGTTATCCCACAACAAGTCACAGAAAGATCCGCCTACTGTAATATGCTCCTTCTGTCTTGACATTTTGTCGTGGACAAAGCACAGATAATCATATTTCATCAAGTATTCTTTCGCACCAACTAAAAGAGCCGCCAAATCACGTCCTCTGCGCTCTACCAGAACTACTTCCACCGGTCTGGTTGCCGCTGCAAGAATGGCTTCTTTCTTTTCTTCACAGTCTGTCGTAATCACAAGATCAATCGATTCCGGAATCTGGCTTAAATATTCCCAACAGTAGCTTATCAGCTCATTATAGTATATGTGGGCTACCACTGCCGCTTTCTTGCCATTATGTCCACCACTGACAGCTCCTGTTTCCACCGGAAGAACATAATTCATATTCAGATTATTTTTCAAATCAGTAATGTTATAGCAACGAAGCAAATAGCTATAAATCATCTGCACATCATAATCAGTATGTTTTTTCACATAGTCCAATGCTTTTCGCAAATCATCAGAGCTGTTATATCGCAGCACTGTAGTTTTAGGTGTAATAAATATCTTACGTTTTAAAATCGGGAATTTACGACGTGCTACCATTTCATAAGCGTTAAAAGAATGGTGGGACATATTTTTCTTTAAATCCTCAGACTCTAAATCCCATGTGTTACTGTACACATCCCATGTAAATCCTAATTTTTCAAGGAAATACGTGAAGGAAGCTCCATGACGCTCTGACAACTGTTTAAAGTCCGTATACACAGGCATATTGATCCAGTAGTCCTGAAACTCCTTGTTGCGGATAACCTTTGCACCAAATACCATAAAATAGGTCTGGATATAACGCGGGCGATATCCCAATTCTGTGTAACCGTAAATATCCGGTGTGGAACCATGAGAACTTAAGCCCCAAAAATCCACGTTCTTTTCATCCATTTCTGCAAAAATTCCATCAAAAGAATGAAATGGTCCAAAGAAGGAATCGTTGAACAAAATCAATTCCTCATATTCAGCTACTTTGTCAAAACCAAGATAGTCCACCATCGCCTGACGCCATCCTGCTGCATCAAATCCCTCATTTGGTCTGACTATAATATCCTCTGTATATTTTGAAAACGCTTTTCTTCCCTGAGCGCTCAAAATACCGTTGCAGACAATCACCATATGCTTCACGCATTTCATCATATCATCTAACATATAGGTGACATAATCACTTACAATCCCCTGTGCATCACAAAAAAGAAAGATTCCTAATCTGTTTTTCCCGTTCATTTTTTATTTTCCATTTCCTTTCAAATCCCTGTTATACATAGCAAGTCCTTCCTCTACCTGACCATCAAATGCTATTTTTCCATCCTTGATGTAGATCACACGTTTACAAAACTGACGAATCAAGCCGTCTGAGTGAGACGAAAACAAGATTGTCTTTCCTGACTGAAACAGCTCCGTGGTCTTTTTCTTTGATTTCTCCTGAAATGATTTATCACCTACTGCAAATACTTCATCGATAATCAAAATATCCGGATTGGAAAATACCGCCAATGCAAATCCTAATCTTGCAGACATTCCTGAGGAATACATGCGCAACGGCAAATCAAAGTACTCTCCAATGTCAACAAATGCAATAATATCATCCATAATGGCATCAATTTCTTCTTTTTTCTTTCCTAACAACATTCCTTTATAGTAAATGTTTTTACGTCCCGTATAGTCCGGATTAAAACCGGCACTTAAGTTAATTAGGGAACCTACCGTTCCATTTACTTCGATCTTTCCTGATGACGGAAAGGTAATTCCTGCAATTAATTTCATCAGTGTAGATTTTCCGGCACCATTTTTACCAATCAAGCCTACGATTTCCCCTGAATCTATCTTTAAAGATATATCCTTCAGCACCGTTTTCTCTTTTGCTGTTCCATTTTTTGAAAACAGCCATTTTAAAATCATATATTCCTTTTCGAACAAATAATACGTTTTCGTAAGATGTTCCACATTGATTCGTGTACTCATATAACCTCACTTCCGCCTGATAGGGCATTTTTACATGATATCCGCATAATATTTTCTTAAACGATACTGTACAAAGCATCCTAACACACTCACTACAATTGTAACAACCCAGAAGTAAAGAGTTGCGCGCAAGGATGGCAAGCCACCTAACACAAAGGCATCGCGGAAGCCTTCAATCACATATACAATGGGATTTAACTTCAACGCAATCCGCAAGCTGTGGAATGGAATGTTTGAAAAACTCCATAATACCGGAATGAAGAAAAACAGAATGCGCACCAGTGCCAAAAATATCTGGTGAAAATCTTCTGAAATGGCTACAAATGCTGATATCAGCATATTTAACCCTAACATAAATGCAAACATTGCCAACATATAATACAGTAGCAGCAAAATATTCAAATCTGCCAGATGTCCAAAACATGCAGACACGATATACAACACCAACAAGGTAAAGGAACGTTTGATAAAAATACTTACCACATCTATCGTAGGTATTATGGTGATCGGGAACTTAATGCTTCGAATAATACCTTTATTCTTTTTTACAGCCATCGTTCCTGCCACCAGCACTTCATTCATAAAAAACCACGGAATCAGACCAGTAAGCACATACAGCACACTTTCCATACCATCTACATTTCCACTTCCGCTCATTACTACACGGAACAATGTATACACAAAGAAATAAATCAAATCATGTATATAATCCCAGGCAATACCGATACTGGTTCTCACCTTTGCTTTCTTCATTTCCTCTTTTGCCATAAGCAGAATGAGTTTTTTATTCTCTTTATGCTCCTGCCAGACATATTTCAATGATTTAAACATAACAACAATCCTTATTCGTAACTACTTCATACCTTCATAGTTACCCTTTTCTATAAAATCCCAGTAAGCAACAATATCTGAAAAATCAAATTATCACCTTTGTTCTGGCGGAAAATACGTTTTCCCTTTAATACACGGAATCGCTTTCCTATTTTTTTCTCAGACTGGATGAATTCCTCTAACAGAATACCATTTTCTCCATCCGGTGTATAGAGTTTCTTAAATTCTTTTGCCTGCCTGTACAAAGTGTTTCTGTGTTTTTTGAAATTTTGTATGCGCTTCTGCATTAACCCCAACATGCTGGTAGACACACCTAGTACATTCCCCTGATGCTGACGATAATGGATATGTGGTGTAGAATCATACAGCACTTTTCCTAAGCAGGACACCACCAGATAGCACCAGAAGTCATGCATAATGGTAAAGGATGGCTTCTTGTCCTTTAGCAGCTGATAAGCACTGTGATTCATCACCGTTGTACAACCAACACAGACATTCTCCACCAATGCATTAGAAAAACATGGTTTTACATAGTTACTTAAGACTGCTTTCTTTAATAGATGCCCTTCCTCATCAATGGGCTGTACCTCTGTAGCATACAAAACAGGAAGATTTTCATCCTCCCTGTTTATTGCTTCCACTGCCACACTGATTTTATCCTTTAACCAGATATCATCCTGGTCTGAAAAAGCATAATAAGCAGCCGTGGAATCTGCATGGCTAAGGAGTGAAAAGAAACTTTCTATCACTCCTGTATTGTTGCCATATATCACATGCAGATTATCGTGCTGCTGCTCATATATTTTTAAAATTTCTGTTGTTTTGTCGGTTGAACCGTCGTCTCGTACCAACACCTCTATATTCGGATAATCCTGCTCAAAAATACTGTCAAGCTGTTGTCCGATATATTTTTCTCCATTGTAGGATGACATCAGAATTACTACTTTTTCTGCCTTTTGTTTCATTGTTATTTTTTTCCGCCTTCCACAACACCGTCACGTTTCATGACTTTTCCTATGGTTCTCAAAAAAATTTGTATATCCTTCCACATATTAATTTTTTTTACATATTCCCCATCAAAAGCAGCCTTTACCGGAATCTCCAATTCATCCCTGCCACTAATCTGTGCCAGTCCGGTCAATCCCGGACGCACATCATTGGCACCATATTTATCGCGTTCTGCTATCAAATCATACTGATTATACAAAGCCGGTCTTGGACCTATAAATGCCATATCGCCCTTTAAAATATTAAATAACTGTGGCAGTTCGTCTAAACTGGTTGCTCTCAAAAACTTACCAACCGGTGTAATATACGCTTCCGGATTCTGCAACAGATGGGTCGGCACATCCTTTGGCGTATCAGTACGCATGGTACGGAATTTGTACATCATAAAATGCGTCTTATGATTGCCCACACGTTTCTGCTTAAAAAATACCGGTCCCTTTGATGTACATTTTACAAGGACTGCAAGCACTAACAGAAGCCAACTTAACACTATCAATAAAAGTGCTGATAATAAAATGGATATTCCTCTTTTTATATATGTTCGATACATATCTTACCCTCTACATTGTTTTCCTGTTTGCAGGTCTGCGGTGAAAAGGGCGTATACGTTGGCACAATATCCTGGATTAAGAATTTGATATTTCCCTTTTCCTTGTAAGATGCCACTTCTAAACGGTCTAACTTACGGTAGAATTCTTCTTCGTCAAAGGTAATCGGGCTTCCTATGTGAACCATAGGATTCGCCGTATCCTTCATGCCTTCTTCTGCCATAAGTACTTCCTCATACAGCTTTTCACCCGGACGCAATCCGGAAAATTCAATCATAATATCTTCATTTGGCACATAACCTGCCATACGAATCATATTTTCTGCTAAATCTAAGATTTTCACCGGTTCTCCCATGTCAAGAACGAAGATTTCTCCACCCTCTGCATAAGCACCTGCCTGAAGCACTAAAGATACAGCTTCCGGTATCGTCATAAAATAACGCACAATATCAGGATGTGTTACTTTCACAGGACCTCCCGCTTCAATCTGCTTTTTAAACAATGGGATAACGCTTCCGTTGCTTCCTAACACATTACCGAAACGAACGGCAGCATATGTGGTATCATAGTAATGATTCATACTCTGGATAATCATTTCGCAGATACGTTTTGTTGCGCCCATAATGTTAGTTGGATTTACCGCTTTGTCCGTGGAAATCAGAATAAATTTCTTTACGCCGTTTTCACCTGCTGCAATGGCAGTCTTCAAGGTACCAAATACATTATTTTTTACCGCCTCGTTCGGACTATCCTCCATAAGAGGTACATGCTTATGTGCTGCGGCATGATAAATAATATCCGGCTTATACTGCTTCATCAACATATTCATACGGTTTGTATTACGAACAGACGCAATAACAACAACCAGATTCAAATCCGGAACCATGCGCAACAGCTCCTGTTGGATTTCGTAAGCATTGTTTTCATAAATATCTACAATAATCAACTGCTCCGGCTTATGAGAAGCAATCTGCCGGCATAATTCACTACCAATAGAACCACCACCGCCGGTTACCATAACTATCTGCCCGGAAACATAACCAATAATAGAATCAATATCTACAGACACCGGTGTACGTCCTAACAAGTCCTCCGGGCTGATATCCTGTAGCTGGTGAAGATTAATCTCACCACTGACAATCTGCTGCATACCAGGTATTTTCTTGATATTACAGCCGGTCTTCTGGCAAATGAGAAGAATATCCTTTAAATCCTTTTCATTAATATGCTGCATAGCAATAATAATCTGATCAATGTGATACAGATGCGCCGCCTGTACAATGAAATTACGGTTTCCCACAACCTTTACGCCCTGTACATAACGTCCTAATTTCGAACTGTCATCATCAATCAGACATTTTACCTTCCAGAAAAATCCTCTTCCTTCAATAATTTCTTTTAATACATCATTTGCTGCCTCACCGGCACCAATTACCATCACATTCTTTAAGTTGCCGGATTTGCTCGCACGGAACTGGTTCAAATGATAACGCAACAATCGGTATAGGAAACGACTTCCAATGATCCACATCAAAAGGAGCATTCCATATATCGGATAATAACTACGTGGCATAAAGCCACCTGTCATCTTTATCACCAGTAAATATAAGCCCGTAGATACCATGCAGGCAACCACAATATTCTGGAATTCAGACACACCAGCATACTTCCAAAGACTCTGGTATAAATGAAATAAAATAAACACACCAATTGTAATTAATACCTGTATCAGAAAATAATCTGACATCGTGTTTAGAAAGCGTACCTCTATATCATCCACACGAAGATTATAGCGAAGCAACAATGCTCCTATAGAAGCCGTCCAAACCGCAAGGACATCATAAATAACTAAAAAAGCTCTACGCGTCCACAATATTTTATCAAATTTTTGTTTCATTCCAATCACTCCACTTGACTGCTTTGCCTCTGCTTTTCCCTATAAATCATAGAACTGCCTATGCTTATCATCAGAAACATAAATGGCGTCACCGCCGGCTCTGCTATGCTGACAATTGCCTGTGTAGCATATACACCTACAAATCCTAACATACCATATAACATTGGATTTTTCTTTGCCCATTTAAATGCAGATACCAAAAAGGATATCAACATTACAAGATACGATACGGCTCCAAAGATACCTAATGTAAACAGATAGTGAAGGTACTCACAATGAGCTGCATCTAAAATACTTTTAAACTTCGCGTAATATTCCTGAACATTATGTGTCAGACAAAACTCACGCATTGTTTCCTGTCCAAGTCCGAATATTTTATTGAGAATCGGGAATTCCTTATATCCATCCCACACATAATCCCAGATATAGGTTCGCCCACTTGCCAATCCTAAATCATTGTTTGTATGGCTTAAGAACCAATCTCTACAGAAAATGATTATAAATCCAATTCCTGTTACTCCGATTACCACTGCCAAAACCATACAAATGATTACGATTTGTTTTCTATATTCTTTTAAAAATATATGAAACAATATCGATACCATTCTAAGCAGTAAAATTGCTATAAAGGCTATCGCAAACCACTTTGGACGGTTTAATATAGAAGAAATGCCTTCTTTCCATACGTCCATTCCTATAAGATCTCTTATAATAAATAGTAAGAGAATTCCTCCTGTATACAACACCCCTAGTTCTAATATCCGTTCTACAGTTGTCTGATGTGTTAAGAATAAAAGTATCAGCAGCACTGCAACTGCTACCAGTCCTAAATATCCACCATCACTGTTAAACACATACAGAGACATCATTCCCAAGCCACAACATATACCACTGACAATCTGCTGTGTTCTGTCTTTTGTTGTTGCATACAACAGTGAAAAAAATCCAATACTACTGGCGGCAAAAGCCGCACAGAAATTCACATTACCGACGGTTGCCATAAAATAATGGCTGGATTCCACGCTAATTTCACTATAAGTCCCAAAAAAATCGACCTTAAAGTACTGCATCACTGCCATTACATAATACAGGCAACATCCCACTGCAAATATATATGTATAATTCTTTCTGTATACCAGAAAGCGAGTGACACAAAAATATATCGCAATATATAACAAATATATCTGCAAGCCCATGTGACGACTATCTGCCCCATAAAAGGCATTGTATTTATCATCTGTCAAACACCATGCAAACACGTGTGCTGCGCCAAACAACATCATACCTCTGTCTGTCACTGACAATTTTCCCAACTTATATTTTGTTCCAAAGAAAGTTGTTATTACAAGTAATAGCAGATACAAAATACTTGCTGTCAGAAAAAAGTAGTATTTAGATGCTGTTATATTCGTATAACTTAATCGGAAAAAAAGCAGAAAACCTATTAGCATCACACAGATGTATATTGCTGTAATAAATCTTCCACTCGTTTCTTTCGTCACTTTCAAATCTCATTCTCCTTTTGTCATATTGTCGGTGCTATTATAGCACCGACTTTGCGAATATGCAAGAAAATTTTCAATTTGTAAACACTTAAGACACAGGCTGTTCACATTTTATTTACATTTGTATGCATATGCCACACAATCCTACCCTAAAATGTTACCTATTTACTTTAATAACAGGCACCTCACGGATAAGGTGCCTGTCTCATTATTTCTATATTAATTACACTATTAACGCATGAGTTTGAATATGCTGATTACGTCTTCTTTCGTTAATGGTCGGAAACCACCGATGGTCCCCATTCTCCCATCACCAAAACAGGCTTTTTCTGCCATTTTTTCTATCATATCTTCGCTGGCGCCAAGCTCCTCTAAGGTGGATGGCATTCCTATGGTACGGAAAAAATGCTTTAGTCGTTTAATGCCTTCAATGGCTGTTTCCCGTGGATTTTCAGAATTGTATTCACTTCCCCACATTGCCACTGCAAGCTTTGCAAACCGTTCTACATCATGATCTACCACATACATCATCCATGCCGGAATTACAACGGCAAGACCCGCACCGTGAGCACAATCGTATAAGGCCGATATCTCATGTTCTATATTATGACTTGCCCAATCCTGATCACGACCTACACCACATATATTATTGTGTGCTATCATACCTGCCCACATGATATTTGCCCGTGCATCATAATTATCGGCATCCTCTAATGCTTTAGGTGCTTCCCCAATCAATGTTTTTAACACAGCTTCACACAGATAATCAGTTACTTCCACATTCTTTGTATTGGTAAAATACCGTTCTAACACATGTGCCATAATATCTGTAATACCACAAGCTGTCTGGTATGCTGGCAAAGTCTGTGTCAACGCGGGATTCAAAACTGAAAATACCGGTCTTAGCGCATCACTGCCAGCTCCACGCTTATACATACCTTCTTCCCGTGTAATCACCATATTGGACGAACCTTCACTGCCTGATGCCGCAATCGTAAGCACTGTTCCTACCGGCAAGGCTTCTTTCACGGGTTTTCCCTGGAAAAAATCCCAGAAATCACCTTCGTAACAAGCACCTGCTGCAATAGCTTTTGCAGAATCAATTACACTGCCGCCTCCTACTGCCAATATAAAATCCACATTTTCCTCATGACATACATGTATACCTTCATACACAAGACCACTTCGTGGATTCGGCATAACGCCGCCTAATTCTATATAACTAATTCCTTCATTGTCAAGAGAACTCTTCACTCTATCCAAAAGACCGGATTCTATAGCAGAACCTCCACCATAATGAATCAGCACTTTTGTTCCACCAAACTTTTTAACATACTGACCGGTTCGGTTCTCCTGCTCTTTTCCGAACACAAAATACGTTGGACTATAAAACGTAAAGTTATTCATACTATTCAGATACCCTTTCTAGTTATTTCGAAAACGTTGTACTAGCATCCTGACCTGCCGCATACTTTTACATTTATAGTACTAACCTACCATGTAATGAGAGAAAAATCAATATCTTTTATTGCATTATAGTTGTTTTTCTGTTAAAGTAGAACTGTATTGTGCATATGATACACTTAAACATGTTTGCATGTAAGATTTGGAACACCATGCCGTAGTGCGGCAGAAATGAGGTCAAAATGGGAAAAACAGAAAATATGGATGACGCTGATGTTATGGTAACCTTAGAATTAGATGGCGACCAGACTGTAGATTGTGAAATATTAACTATTTTTACAATCGGCGAGCAGGATTACATTGCTTTGCTCCCTATGGATTCTAGTGAATTTGAAGAAGGCGAAGTATTCTTATATCGTTATCGCGAGGATGAAAATGGTCCGGCTCTTGATAACATCGAAAGCGAAGAAGAATATGAAGCAGTTGCAGATGCCTTTGATGAGTGGGTTGATTCAGAGGAATTTGCAGCATTGGATGATGAGGAGTAATCCTCATCATTTTTTATATACCAGGAAGCTGCACTGTGTGCCAAATTCGGCGCAACTATTTATTCGCCAGTTGCAACACATGATTATTCATACAAAATTCCTTACTAAATACCAGTGTACGTTTACTTTCCTCAAAGTAAATCGTAATTCGGTCCTCCTCTACTTTGCGGATGGTTCCGGTTCCATATTTTTTGTGATATACAGTGGCACCCGGCTTCAATTTATCTTTATCTACTAACAATTCGCCGAGAAAACGTGATGGTGATAATTCTTTTTCAAAACGTTTTTGCACATAAAAAATAGACAGCTTTTCTTTTGCTCTTGTCATTGCCACATAAAACAGCCTTCGTTCTTCCTCAATATCTGCTTCTGTCACAGATTTTTTATGAGGTGTTATCGTTTCGTTGACATCTATGATATAAACGGTTTTGTATTCCAGACCTTTGGAACTATGCATAGTTGCTAAGGAAACGCAATTATACTGTGTCTGCTGTTTCTTACTCTGCTCCTCCATTTCCTTTGAATACTCCTCAATGTAGGCAAACCATTCTTCATATGTCTGGAATTCTTTTGCACTTTCCTGTATTTCGTCTAATACTTCAAACAGTTCTTCAGGCTTCATTCGGCGAAATTTCGCATATTCTTCTAAGTAGGATTCATATTCTACCGCTTGTCTGATATACTGAATGGCTGCATAAGGAGGCATTTTCTTCAACATGGAAAGGTCATAGTACAACTTGTCAATTCGCTCTACCATCCAATCCTTATCTCTGTAATAATACCGCCACTTATCGTAACTGACTTCTTCATCCGGTAAACTTTCTCTGGAAAGATAGCGTTTCGGACGGTTCATAATTTCAAAAAAATCTTTTCTGAGGTTACTGCCCTTTGCCAGACGAATATACGTAAAAATATCCTTTGCAATCCAATGCTGGAACAAGTTCGGCATCATTTCACGCATACGGAACGGAATATTGTACTCCATTAACTTTTGCACCAGACTTCGTGGCTGGGTATTGGTTCGAAACAGTACTGCCACATCATTATATTTTCCACCATGATTCACATAATCTACTATCTCTTTCGCAATCACAGTACATTCATCCACTGTTGTCTGAAATGACTGGATACGAATTCGCTCCCCCTCACCTTTTGATGCTTCAAATTCTTTTAAAAAGCGCTTTTTATTATTTTTTATCACCTGTTTCGCACCTTCTACAATCTGAGAAGTGGAGCGATAATTTTTATTCAATAATACCTGCTTTGCATTTTTATAATCATTTGGGAAATTCAACATAATCTCTGGTTTGGCGCCTCGAAAACGATAAATGCTCTGGTCATCATCCCCTACAATGAAAAGATTATTTTCCGGTGCTGCTAACAGTTTAATATTATCATACTGAATTCCTGAAATATCCTGAAATTCGTCTATCAATATATAAGTAAACTTTTTCTGCCACACGCCCAATATATCTTTTCGCTGTGTAAGCAGTTCATAACACATGACAAGCATATCATCAAAATCAATGAGATTGGAGTGAATTAGTCTCTGGTCATATTTTTGATAAATGGTACGAAATATTTCATCTCCGCAGCTGGTGGAATAGTAATGCTCTAAGCGGATGCGCTCGCTTTTTACTTTGCTGATTTCTGCTGTGATATTTGCAATAAACTCATTTTCATCCTCTATCTCTAACTGCATTTGCTGAAAAATTTCTTTCAAGAACTGTATGCGCTGTTCGTCCCGGAGAATATTCTGTGCAGTATATCCATATGCCAGGCGCAACATTCGAAAAAAAACAGCATGAAACGTGCCAAATGTCACAGGCAGATTTTCTCCTCCCATTAATTTGACAAATCGTTCTTTCATTTCTATTGCTGCTGCTTTTGTAAAGGTAATAACCAAGATATTTGATGGATTGACTCCGCATTCTTCGATTAAATAGCGGGTTCTCTGAGTGATGACTAGGGTCTTTCCCGAACCTGGTCCTGCTAAAACCAACATGGGACCTTTGTTGTGACATATCGCGGTGCGCTGCGCTTCGTTGACGTTCAAATTTGACATGCGTATACTCCTGTAAAATTTGTGTTGTATTCTGACTTCTGGTTGCGATGTTGGATTGGAAGGCACAAAGAATTTCGGATTTGTAGGTGTGTCAAAGTGCTTTAGTAAACCGTCCGGCAGAGAGAGGGGCTGTAGCTTGCTATCAGAGGCTGTTGGTTAGATGTATAGTGGTTCTTAGGGATTTTGTTTGTTGCGTTAATCGGGAAAATATAGTTGTTTGAGCTTGCGAGTTCTATATTTTCCCGATTGTCCTTAG
>JBGVMW010000020.1:0-5021 GCA_045125095.1 Lachnospiraceae bacterium | reverse complement strand
CATTCAGAATCAAGCTTGGCTTGTTTCATAAACGTTGTTTACTGTAATTTCTATTTCTACCGAAATAAAGGTTTACATTCCTTAAATAATCTTCAAAAGAATTTTCAAGGTCTGGTTCACTGTTTAGTTTTCAAGTTTCATTTCGCTGTCAACCAGCAACTTTTATATCTTATCACAATATTTTCGCTTTGTCAACAACTTTTTTCATTTTTCTTTTTACTTGTTTTTTAGCAACTTGGATAGTATATCAGACATCCTTTGCTTTTGTCAAGCTTTTTTTGCCACTCGTTTGTTTTTGTGTGGCTATACGGTATATTATTATTTTCTATACCGTTGCTAAATTATCTTATGATATGCAATTGCACTCATAAGTAACGGAGGAAGAGGGATTTGAACCCTCGCGCCGCTTGCGCGACCTACACCCTTAGCAGGGGCGCCTCTTCGGCCTCTTGAGTATTCCTCCAAATTCCGAATTTTTTTAAATATTCAATTCGTGCGTTTCTTCTTTTCGACTGACGCATTTGTTATTATACTGAGATTTATATAATTTGTCAATAACTTTTTTTACTTTTTTACTTTTTTTCTTTACACAATTTATAAATCCCCTTTTCTTGCGCTGGGTAAGCTACTATTATACAATCCAGCATAGTCCTATTCTGAATTGTTACTTCTGCGACCTATAATCGTTTTCTTTTTTTATCACAGAATATTAATGATTTCTTCATTACATTTCTAATCTTATTTGCTATAATGATAAAGCATTACAAGAGAAGGAGTATCAAAATGAACCAATTATTTAATGTGGCAAGTGCTCCCACAGAGTTTCGTGCAAATCATTGTTTTGAGGGTGAAGAATCAAAATTTATAGAATTAATGATGATGTATGAATGTGCCATTAAAGAAATTACTACAAAATTAGAAATACTTAGTAAAGAATTTACCGTAAAACGCAATCGTTGTCCGATTGAATTTATTTCATCCAGAGTGAAATCGCCAGAAAGTATTATAGGTAAACTAGAAAGAAAAGATTTAAACATATCCGTAAAAAATATTTCTAAATACTTAGATGACATTGCTGGTGTCCGTGTTATCTGTTCTTTTATTGATGACATTTTTGATATTGCAGATATGCTCACACAGCAGGATGACATTGTTCTACTGGAATGTAAAAACTATATCAAAAATCCAAAACCCAATGGCTACCGAAGCCTGCATTTAATTGTTGAGGTTCCTGTATTTTTCTCAGACCGTAAACAACCTATGCGGGTTGAAATCCAGATTCGAACCATTGCAATGGACTTTTGGGCAAGCTTGGAGCATCAGCTGAAATATAAAAAAGACATCGATAATGCCACCGACATTGTAAATGAGTTGAAAGAATGTGCAGATATTATTTCGCAGACAGACGATCGCATGTTGAACATTAAGAATCAAATTTTCCACACATAATTTCATTATGTCCGGTATCATACAGTAGAGCGTGACTGAATATTTTCAATCACGCTCTACTATATCACTCATATATTACCACAATGGCATTTTCTTACTTTTTTATTTTCTTTAGTTCTAATTTATTTTTGTACATCTCACTATCTGCCTGTGTTACTGTTTCGTCTATTTTTTCGCGAGAAAATTCTTCGCATATGGCAAATCCGTGGGCAATTTGAATCGGATACGAGTACCATTTCTCTTTATTTGCTTCATCTAACAGTTGGTTAAATATTTCAAGCCCCTCCTCATATTTCTCATTCAAATTTGTTCCTGACATTAATACGCAAAATTCGTCTCCGCCAATACGGTACGTCATTCCAAAATGTCCAAAGCTGTCCTCTATAATACGAGCCGCAGACATAATTAATTCATCACCATATTCATGACCCTGATTATCATTTACCATTTTCAGATTATTTACATCTAAATATACGATGCCCAACTGCATAAAGTTCTTTTCTTCATCGCTATATTCCTCAATCTGCTCTAAATAAGCGGTTCGGTTTCCCACTCCCGTCAATCCATCAGAATATGCTAATTTACTAATTAAATCATACTTTAATCCCTGTTCTAATACTTTATATGTATCAATCTGGTTACTAGTAGCCAAACATGCACATAAAATCATCATTCCTACTCGAACAAGTCCGGCTCTATCTATACGATCTACCTGCAACGATCTTATCCCTTCGAAAATAACCAGCCCCCATAATGCAGTAAATCCTAATAACTGTAAGGCACAATTAAATATTGGTTTTTTTCGCTTCTTTAACTTAATTAGTAAATAAGCAACCCAAACAGTCAACAGGGTATCTGTCACGATCATTAACAAAGTGGAAACATTGAGCATATGATGCCAATCTCCTATTCCACTCAACTGTACAGCAACACATATCAATATATAGATAGAATTAACAAGTGCTAATATCCTCATTCCGCTGTATTTGAAAATTTTGTATTCGCAATTGAGATACATCAAAAGTGGCATACTATCAATTGTCATAATGATATTGCCAATCAATTGCAGAATACGCATATCATTGACACAGAACTGCAATACATTCGTCTCAATCAGACTCCACACGCCTGTCAGCACTGCAAAGAGTCCTACCCAGAATAAGCCATGATGCTTCTTTGAATGAGCATAGGTCGGAAGAACGTCAACTATAATTAACACTACTCCCAGCAGAATCAGCAAGAGACTTACTACTATGCCAAATATATTCTTGTAAACCAATCCCAGAATAATATCCGCCTTATCTCCCAATAATAAAGAATCTACTGTAATAGCATTCGTATCGTATACCATACTTATTTCGATTTCAAGACATGATCTGGAATACCTGGAATTAACCATAACAATATTCCAAAGGTTTCCCGGCGACTTATTATAATATTTTGATTCATATACTGATGTTTCATATACGCACTCCCCATCTATCAAAACACGGGTATATACATCCTTTGAACGATATATCAAACATACATCGGATGACATTTCCGGAAGTTGGTAGTATATTGATAAAACCCCACTTACTGGATCCATATGTTTTCCCAACTCTTTTACATTTACCGGTTGGGTTCCTTCCTTGTCCAACGTCCACAATGCACTAATATCTGTATAGGTTTCCTGCTTTTCGTTTTCTATCTTTCCCTGTTTCGTTATCGATATCATGAGAAAAATAATAAGCACGCCAAGCATCCCCAGTATAAATAATGCGGTAATCCCTTTTTCCGCTTTATTTAATGAATTCTTCATCTCCAGTACCCCTTCTATAACTCGAGTCTTTTTTTGTTTATCCACAAACTTAGGCTTTTTAAGATTAGTTATCCACAGCTTTATGCGATTCTTCTTTTAATTACTCCACACAATACTGCGCCGCCGCTGTTTCATACAAATTATTACCATCGGAGTCAATCACCACAATAACTGGAAAATTTTCCACTTCTAATTTGCGAATGGCTTCCGTTCCTAAATCGTCATAAGCAATCACTTCTGAACTCTTAATACATTTTGACAAGAGTGCTCCTGCACCTCCAACTGCTGCAAAATATACTGCATGATTGCGAGCAATGGCATTTTTTACTTCTTCTGTACGTTTTCCCTTACCTATCATTCCACGAAGTCCCAGATCTAAGAGAGATGGAGCATATTTATCCATACGACTTGCTGTTGTCGGCCCTGCGGATCCAATCGGACGTCCCTCTCTTGCCGGTGATGGTCCCATATAATAAATTACTGTATTTTCCATTTCCAAAGGAAGTTCTTTTCCTTCCGCTAATGCTTCATACATTCTTTTATGTGCAGCATCTCTTGCTGTATAAATGGTTCCTGTAATATAAACATAATCACCAGCCTTTAGGCTGTCTGCTGTTTCTTTATCAAATGGTGCATTAATATATTTATCCAAAGTTCTCTCTCCCTTCTAAATGGTTTCTACAATATGGCGGTTTACATGGCAGCAGATATTAATACCTACAGGAAGTCCTGCAATATGTGTTGGATACGTTTCTACATTGACTGCTAATGCAGTGGTTGTTCCACCAAGACCACCTGGTCCAATTCCCAATCCATTTATTTTATTTAACAATTCTTCTTCTAAATTTTTTACATATGGAATAGCAGAATGACTGCCCACTTCTCTTGTCAGTGCTTTTTTCGCAAGCAGTGCACATTTCTCAAAAGTTCCACCTACACCTACTCCAATAACCATTGGTGGACAGGCATTCGGACCTGCATCCTTTACCGCAGTTAATACTGCATTTTTCACACCTTCAATGCCATCTGCCGGCTTTAACATAAATACACGGCTCATGTTTTCGCTACCGAATCCTTTTGGCGCTAAAGTGATCTTTACCTTATCCCCGGATACAATAGAGTAATGAATGACAGCAGGTGTATTATCCTTTGTATTTTCGCGGATGATCGGATCTCCTACGACTGATTTTCTTAAAAATCCATCTACATAGCCTCGTCTCACACCTTCATTGATGGCATCTTCTAAGTTACCACCTTCAAAATGTACTTCCTGACCTACTTCAATAAAGATAACTGCCATACCTGTGTCCTGACAGATTGGAATCATATCTTCTCCCGCAATTTTTAAATTTTCCTGCAACTGCTCTAATATCTGTCTGCCTAATGGTGCTTTTTCATTCGTTGCAGCTTCCTTCATGGCCACTTCCATATCCTTTGATAAATAATGATTTACTTGAATACACATATTCTTTATGGTTTCTGTAACTGTTTCAACCTGAATTGTACGCATGTTCTTTCTCCTTGTAATGTTGTGTTTCTTTTAGGTAATTGCGAAAGTGAAGCCCATCCGCAACTTGTCAGAATTGTTTGTGCAAATAGCTGCTTACTACATAGTCTATATTTGACGCGCTCTCACTCCCTTCAAACGTAGTGGACACTAAGGCTGTAAAATACACAGCCCAAGTGCCGACGTTTTCAGAGGGTCACATATAGACTATGTAGCAAACAGCTATCTGTCACAAACAATTCTGACAATTCACTACCTTGTTGG
>JBGVMW010000019.1:0-5412 GCA_045125095.1 Lachnospiraceae bacterium | reverse complement strand
TGACCCTCTGAAAACGTCGGCACTTGGGCTGTGTATTTTACAGCCTTAGTGTCCGCTACGTTTGAAGGGAGCGAGAGCGCGTCAAATATAGACTATGTAGTAAGCAGCTATTTGCACAAACAATTCTGACAATTTGCGGCTGGCCTTCACTTTTGCAAGTGCCTAGTTTCTTGTTCATCAAGAAAGGAGACGAATGATATTAAAGAGGAGGGTACTATTATAGTGAAGAAGATTTTACCGGCAATTATTGCCATAGTATGTATTATTATTTTAGGAGTCGTATTTGTATTGACAGACCGTTACCGTCCGACGAAGGAAAAGGCGGATTTATATAAACAATTGAATGTGAAAGAAGAAGAACAGGTTGCAATCATCATAGGAAACCAGTTAATGGAAAGTCAGGCTGTGTTAAAAGATGGTGTGTTGTATGTTTCATTAGAAGACTGTAAAAACCTGTTTAATGATAGATTTTATAAGGGAGAAAATGAAGATTATATTCTGTATTCTGAGCCTGAACAGACCTTGTGTGTGCCAAAGGATGCAAATACATATGGTGAATATGGTCAGGAGATGACAGAGACGGTAGAATATACTATCTGGTACGAAGAGAATGATACGGTGTATCTGGCACTGGAATTTATAGAAAAATTTACAGGGGTGCAGCATACATTTTGGGAGAAGCCAAACAGACTTGTTGTAACATATCAGGATTCTACGTTTAACTTCTGTATAGTGACAAAGAAAAATGCAGCTGTGCGCGTGCGAGGAGGAATCAAAAGTCCAATTCTTGCAGAAGTAGAAAAGGGAAAGAAATTATATCTTTTTGAACAGATGGATGAATGGTCTGGTGTCATGACAGAAGATGGTTGCATTGGTTATATACAGAATAAATATATAGAAGTTGCAGGTGAAGAAACGATACATTTTTCTTATGAGGAGCCTGTTTATGTGTCACAGACCAGAGACTACAAGATTAATATGGCATGGCATCAAGTTACATCCTTAGAGGCAAATGCAACTTTACAAAGTATGATAGCAGATGTGAAGGGATTAAACGTAATCTCGCCAACCTGGTTTGACGTAATTGATGATGAAGGAACGATTCAGAGTATAGGAAGTGCAGAGTATGTGAATGCAGCACATAATGCTGGTCTGGAAGTATGGGGACTGGTAGGTAATCTGAATTATGATGTAAACATAACAAAAATACTGGGAAGCACGGAAAAACGTGTATTTATGGTAAGCCAGTTAATTGCCTTTGCGGAACAATATGGATTAGATGGTATCAATCTTGACTTTGAATCCCTTTCAGTGGAATGCAAGGAAGGCTATATACAGTTTGTTAGAGAATTGTCTATTGCATGCAGACAGAAAGGGCTGGTATTTTCTATTGATAATTATGTTCCGTCTGATTATACCGCCTTTTACAATAGAAAAGAGCAGGGGATCTTTGCTGACTATGTTATCATTATGGGATATGATGAGCATTATGCAGGTTCAAAGGAAGCCGGTTCTGTGGCATCCATTGGTTTCCAGCGTAGCGGAATTGAGAAAACGTTAGAGGAAGTTCCTGCATATAAGGTAATCAGCGGTGTACCATTTTATACAAGATTGTGGGCAGAAACACCAAAAACAGAGGAACAACTGGCAGAGGAAAATGACAATGAAGAATACATTCCCTATACATTAAGCAGTGATGCCATTGGTATGGAGAAAGCGGAAGCATTATTGACAACTGAGGATGGCAGTCAGATAGAACCTGTCTGGAATGAGGAAACGGCTCAATATTATGCTGAATTTACCAAAGGGGATATTACCTATAAAATTTGGCTGGAGGATGCACGTTCTTTAGGGGAAAAGATGAAGTTAGTCAAAGAATATAAGTTGGCTGGAGTATCTGCATGGAAATTAGGACTTGAAAAAAGCGAAGTCTGGGACGTGATAGCGGAAGGACTCGAGTAACGAGGAAGAGGCAAGAAAGTGTTTCTATGCCAGGCATAGAAGAAGCCTGTGCTATGCATGTTGTATATAGGATCTTAAAAACGTAGGCACTAAACGGTAGAAAATACAGTTTAGTGCCTAAACATTACATTTCAATTTTAATGGTTCGACCGGTATGTTCATATGGATAATAAGCAACACCAGCCTTCGCAAACATTTTTTTTGCTGCCATTGTGGATGGCGTGTTGTTGTATTTATCATTGGCATAGACAACTTCCTTAATGCCGGATTGAATGATGGCTTTCGCACATTCATTACAAGGAAACAGAGTGACATAAAGTTTGGCACCTTCTAAGCTCCCACCCCTATAATTTAAGATTGCATTCAGTTCGCTATGTGTGACATATACATATTTACTGTCTAAGGGTTCCCCTGTTCTGCTCCATGGAAATTCATCATCAGAGCAGCCATTTGGGAATCCGTTATAGCCAATGCTTAATATCTTGTTGTCATTACTGACAATACATGCCCCCACCTGTGTATTGGGGTCTTTGGAACGCATACTTGCAAGAGTAGCAACTCCCATAAAATATTCATCCCATGAGATATAATCCTCACGTTTTTGAGTCATTGTTGTACCTCCTGCTTTAGGTAAATTTATACTTGCTCAATTTTGTCAATTCTTCTCTGGTGACGTTCTTCTCCGGAAAATTCTGTTTGTAAAAAGGTATCTACAATTTCCAGAGCAAGATTTGGTCCCACAACGCCTGCACCCATAGCTAATACATTAGCATTGTTGTGAAGTCTTGTCATTTTTGCGCAGAATGTGTCAGTGCAAAGGGCAGCACGTACCCCAGGAACCTTGTTAGCAGAGATAGAAATACCGATACCGGTTGTGCAGATTACAATCCCTTTTTCGCATTCGCCCGAAGCAACTGCCTTTGCAGCAGCAATACCGAATTCTGGGTAATCACAGGAATCTTTGCTGTAGCAGCCATAATCCTTGTATGGAATTCCCTGTTCTTCTAAGTGTGTCATCACCTGCTGTTTCAAATCAAAACCGCCGTGGTCGCATCCTAATGCTATCATGTTTAAATCCTCCTTATCGTTCATGAAATGTATGGTAATTATTCAAGTGCCAGCAAACGGATAGTGCGTTGTTTATCTGACATTGGTTTCTAAAATAGTTGCAGTATGCGCTCATGTAGAAAAGCAAAAAATTAATCTGCATGTATCATTCGATGAGCGGCTGCTTTTAAAAGCCGGTTCATAATAGCTTGTCCCATATGAGGTGTATAAAAGCTTTCTGAATATATAAATTCCACGCCTGCTTCATCAAACCTACGAAGTACATCATACAGGTTCTTAGCGATGGAAATATCATCTGCCCTCGAACCAATTATCTCTATGAGTCCATTAGTATAACAATCTTTTGTTTCGGCTGTGGCAATGATACCTACCGTATGACCGGATTGCAGTTGTGCAGAGGCGAGTTGGTTGATATGTGCAATGACATTGTCGGTGGAACCCGTTACAATGAACAGTTCTCCCTTTGGTGCGTAGTGTTTGTATTTCATACCAGGAGCTTTTGGCTTGGCTGTGGTATCTGTGTTTTCTAACAGTGTTTTGTCTACAGCAACTTCTCCGATTACTTCTTCTAACATTTCCTTTGTAATATAGCCGGGACGTAGAATCATTGGTGGTTCTACACTCATATCTACAATGGTGGATTCTAAGCCGATGCCTACATCGCCACCATCAATTACCATATCAATTTTACCGGATAAATCTTCCATTACATGGCTTGCTTTTGTAGGACTTGGTCGTCCGGAAGTGTTGGCGCTTGGTGCAGCAATATAGCCTTCTCCTGCACGAATCACTTCCAATGCAACCGGATGGTTTGGCATGCGTACAGCAACCGTGTTCAGACCTCCGGTAGTGCCAAGAGGAACGACATCTGTTTTTGGAAAAATCATAGTCAATGGTCCTGGCCAGAATGTATCATAAAGTTTTTTTGCTTTGTCTGTTATTTTGCTTGCGATGAATGGAAGTTTGTCAATATCTGCAATGTGGACGATCAAAGGATTGTCAGAAGGTCTTCCTTTCGCCGCATATATTTTGGCAGCTGCTTCGGTATTCAGTGCATCAGCACCTAAGCCATATACCGTTTCTGTTGGAAAAGCAACTAAACCACCATTTTTCAATACCGTGCCAGCTTTTTTATATACCTGCTCGGCATGTTCTTCAATAGAAAGTAACTGGGTATTCATATCAACCTCTATTCTGCCGTAGATACGGCATCGTATTGTATAGTTTGTACTGAACAATCACTTCTAGTATATATTGTTTTTCAGGGTATTTCAATCAAAATCTGTAACTGACAGAAATCCGAATCGTGTGGCTTCTTTCGTACGACTGCGCAGTTAGAATTTAGTAAACGGATGTAGTGATATCTCCTGCAGTTGTGGAAGGATTTTTTCCATTCAGATAAGCAAGAACACCCTGGCAGATAGCATATGCTATCTTATCCTGATACGCTTCTGTCAATAATTTTTCCGCTTCTTCATAATTAGACAGAAAACCGCATTCTGCAATGACAATAGGAACTTCAGTATTTTTTAACAAATAATAGCTGGTGTCTGCTTTCGTATTTCTTGTATTATCCGGATCACAGTGGGCAATCATTGATTTTTGAAGATATTCAGCAATTGTTTTGCTTTCTGTGGAATGCTGGTAGTAGAATACCTGCGCGCCATGAATACTTTCTTCCGGATAGCTGTTCTGATGAATGCTGATGGCTAGTAAGGGTTTTGCTTCATTAATAAGGGTACAGCGGCGTTTCATATCCTGCGCTTTTTTGTTGGAAGCATCTGCATCATACAAACCTTCGTCTGTTTCGCGAACCATAATTACCTCAAACCCTGCTTCTGTTAAATATTTTTTCAGTCGATTGGCGATTGCCAGATTAATGTCTTTTTCTTTGGCTTCATTGATACCGATTTTTCCAGGATCAAAACCGCCATGTCCGGCATCAATTACAATGGTATTTTTATTTGCCTCCTTTGTTGTTTTTGTCGGCATGATGGCACCGGAGCAGGCAAGGTATGTGATGATCACCAGAAGGCAGGCAGCCATACACCATTCAAATTTTTTGGGATTGGGAATGTGTTTAAAAGATGTTATCATTTTGCGATAATCGTAGTGTTTCATGTTATGTAACCTCCATATGGAATGTGGTAGATATTACAGTTTAAAGAGCTGATTCTTACTATCTTCCTTATGTATTAGATAATTGCGAAAGTGATGACCATTCGTAAATTGTCAGAATTGTTTGTGGCAAATAACTGCTTACTACATAGTCTATATTTGACGCGCTCTCGCTCCCTTCAAACGTAGCGGACACTAAGGCTGTAAAATACACAGCCTAAGTGCCGACGTTTTCAGAGGGTCATATATAGACGATGTAGCAAA
>JBGVMW010000018.1:0-4755 GCA_045125095.1 Lachnospiraceae bacterium | reverse complement strand
GTAACTCACAGCATTGTCAAGACCAATCTTTTTGGCAATCGCTCTGTACATGCATATGTAACATCAAGCTCAAAAGGTGCACGGCGATTATTTTTTAGCACAGCCTCCGTGCCAGAGCTTCATATGTCATGTGCATGGCTTGAAAATTCAGAATTAAGAAATTGTCCAGTAGAAGAAGCATTTTTTTATCCGCTGAAATTGTATAAACTGCGTTGGTCTATTGAAAGCAATTACTATGAGCATAAAACATTCTGGTCTATCGATAAATATATGGTGCGCAAACATATAGGGATTGAACGTCTCTTAAACATGATAAATATTGCTCATAGTATGACAAAAATACTGCTGTATATAGATAATATGTTTTATGAATGTAGTAATATGAGTGCACAGGAATTTAGACATAAGTTAAATGAGCTGATAAACAAGGAAATATTTTTTGGCAGTTTGGCTGATTGTGCCCAAACTGCCAAAAATTCCGATATCATCATGGAGTTCTTGGCAGCTATGGGCTGGAATCAGGATTATGCAGCATAAAAGTTGTAAAGTGCTGAATTCGTTACAAAAATTATATTGGGGGAGGGCAATATAAGTGAACATTTTTCGCTATCGGAGCTTTGAAAACGGAATACGCGAGATAGAAAATCAAACCATTTATTTCGCTGCAAAAAATGAGTTGAACGACCCTCAGATAGAGGGATATTTAAATGTTTATTGGCAAGGCGATTGTATTGCATGGAATGGACTCTTTAAAAATTATGTATGTAGTTTGCATCAGGCATTGACTCAATATTTGTTGAAATTTGATGAGACAGATATAAGAAATAATGCTGCTATGGTAGATGTTCATCATTTTGATAATGTTCCTCTTGGGAATATTCTAATGAAATTAGGCAGGAAATTTTTGCAACACGATACGGTATGTGATTATGCAAATTTGCTTGGGGGTAAACGAATAAAGATTTCTCGTGATGAATTAATATTTTGTTTGCTTTCCATACATAATGATGCAATTATTGATACACTCGATAGTTTTTATGAAAATGGATATAAAGACGAGGTAATTAAGGAATTGTGCAACCATCTAAGAGAAAGGATTAAAACTTTCATTCCTCATGAGGGCTACGAAAAGTTTCTTCAAGAGGATGAGGATGTACGCCAGAAATTACTGCACCAAATCGTTTGTATGCACGATGACTTTTACAAGCAGATTTACTGTTCGACCGATGACGTACAAAAGAGAACATGGCTGACGGTGATGGCACATTTCCCTCATGCCTATGTCGATAAGTTGGAGGACTTTATTCACCCTGAAGTTTACATGGCTTGTTTTTCTGAAAAAGAAAATGACAGTTCCATGTGGGGACGTTATGCAGACAACCATACGGGGATGTGCATGGTTTATGACACGCATACGGTTAAAGGCGAAGAAACAATCGCTTTGCTCCAACCATATAGTTATTCAATAAATGGCCAATCATTTAGATATCGTGATGATAAATTATATAAAATAAACTATGGTGGCAATGTTCGCGATGCCAATTTCTTTACGATGCTTGGGAAATTTAATGGGCAACAACTATATAGTTGGCTGTCAGATGACGATGGCAAAAGAAGTTACTGCTTGAACGAAATTTACGATAACGAAGAAAAGTGGCGTAACGAATATTGGCAATGTTTGTATGATAGATATTGCCATAAAACAAAGGATTGGGAACATGAAAAGGAACAGAGATTATTGCTCGTAAATACTTTTTATATATTTACGTCCCCGGAATCCCGTATTATAAAGTATCATTTTTCTAATCTCCGAGGTGTGATATTAGGAATGAAAATGCCAATTGAAAATCAAATCAGAGTATTAAATGCCATACAAAGCAAATGCGAAGAAGCAGGTCGTTCGGATTTTGAGGTTTATATTGCCGAATATGACCGAAATACTGATTCGATAACCAAACGTCGTATCGGATTTAGAAAATGAATTGCTAAACTAATACGTGTGGGGCAAACAATGCATGGCAAGACAATGGAGATATTTTGGTACGACGGTACAGGTGATGGCATTATCACGGAAGAACTATCAAATTGGAACGGAGAAGCCATAAAAATTCCCCGGAGGGACATGGCTATTTGTGCCAAAGAATTTGGTGAAATATGTGGTGTTGGCGTGTATTTTCTTCTCTGTGAAAATGAGGCCACCAATGGAGAGTCGGTATATATCGGCGAATCAGAGAATGTATTGAGCCGACTCGAACAGCACATAAAAAATATAATGCTGGTGAAGAAAAATTCTACTTGCACACAGCTATTGCCTTCTTGGGAAAAGATCTAAACAAGGCCAATATTCGTTTCATAGAAAACGAACTTGTGGAGACGGCTAAACAGCTAGGCGTTGATGTTATGACAAAAAGCACATTCAAAGACACGGTTCTGAAAAAATCACAAAAAGCCGCTGCTCTTGAGTTTATAGATAATATCAAGGTTCTCCTTCACGCTATTGGCTATACGATGCTGAAGGAAAAGCAAAAAGAAACTGCTGACACCATTTTTCTGCACTGCAAAGGAAAGACATCGGACGCAACCGGATATGTGAGTACCAACGGTTTTACTGTGACGAAGGGCTCTCGTGTATCCAATAATTTATATGATAGCATGAAAAAACATATGAAGTCCTATGCTGAACTACGTCAAGAATTGAAAAGTAACGGAACGATAGTTGACGGCAGATTCCAAGCAAATTATGAATTCAAATCGCCATCGGCGGCAGCCAGCGTTATCAAAGGTCAAGTTGCCAATGGTTTAACAAACTGGAAAACAGCAGATGGCCATAAATTGAGAGATTTATGAGGCACCATGAATTACATTACCCAATATCACAAAGCCAGTATGCCGCTGACCGTTTTTCGGAAAAAATACCAAGACCGCGAGAAATACATGGCATATTGCCGAGAGTGTCCCAACTTCGGCACGGTCTGGTCTTGCCCGTCGCTCTCCTTTGATGTCGATACCTACTTGAGCGATTTCACATGGGTCAATATCCTCTGCGCTAAGATTATCCTGAACGACCGAGTTATTGCCGATGCGGACACGCCGGATAAAATCAAATCGACAGGCTGGGAGATACTCTTAGCCGTCAAGCTCGACGTGGAGGAAAAACTGCGCCCATGGAGAAATCCATACCGGGGAGCGTTTCCCTTTCCTCCGGCGGCTGCAACCTCTGCAAGGAGTGCAGCCGCAAAGACGGTCAGCCGTGCCGACAGCCGGATAAGATGCGTTACTCGTTGGACGCTTTTGGCTTCGACCTCACCGCCATCACAAAGGATATGTTCGATATCGATATTCTGTGGTGCAAAGACCGTCTCCCCGATTACTTCACGCTGATTCATGGTTTACTGGCCAAGGATGATATGCCGAGCGATTTGTGGGATTTGCTTGGGCTGAAGTTCGCTGATGTCGCCAAATAGAACCTTTTAATTTTGCCTTGAACGATTTAATTTTTCCCTTAACCTTTTAATTATTCTCTGCCTTCCCGTAGGGGAGGCTCGTTTTATGACAATTTGGAGAGGGATTTTCAATGCTTGCCACTGCAAAAGCCGCCAGCTCAAAAACGCAAAAATGCCTGAAACCGCACGGCACAAGCGGTTTCAGGCAATATGGGGCAAAATGTGTTTGTATCAAAGACGGTATGAACATAGATCCGCCATATAATACCGGCAATGATTTTGTTTATAATGACGATTTTAAGCAAAAGGCTGCAGATTATTTGGAAAACAGTGGACAATATGACGAAGATGGCAACCAGATGGTGCAGAACACGGAGAGCAACGGCAGGTTCCACACTGATTGGCTGAATATGATGTATCCAAGGTTGAAGCTGGCAAAGGATTTGTTGGCAGATGATGGGGTGATCTTTATATCCATTGATGATAATGAGCAGGAAAATCTAAAAAAGATGTGTGATGAAATTTTTGGTTCTAATAATTTTATTGCTCAATTAGTTTGGGAAAAGAAGAAAAAGGTTCATTTTTAGATAAAAATTACATAAACATGAAGGAATATATAGCGGTTTATGCTAAATGTAAAATATTGTTTGGAGGGTTACTTGGTGAAGTAAATGAAATGCAAGAAACGTATCCTTGTATAAAAACAACTAATTCTAGGGGGATTCGTGTTATACCTAAAGGTATATTTAGTAGATATAAACAGCACTTTACAACTTTTACGCTGCATAACCCTGATTACGGCCCATAGCTGCCAAGAACTCCATGATGATATCGGAATTTTTGGCAGCTTGGGCACAATCAGCCAAACTGCCAAAAATATTTCCTTGTTTATCAGCTCATTTAACTCATGTCTAAATTCCTGTGCACTCATATTCCTATATTCATAAAACATATTATCTATATACGGCAGTATTTTTGTCATACTATGAGCAATATTTATCATGTTTAAGAGACGTTCAATCCCTATATGTTTGCGTACCATATATTTATCGATAGACCAGAATGTTTTATGTTCATAGTAATTGGTTTCAATAGACCAACGAAGTTTATACAATTTCAGCGGATAAAAAAATGCTTCTTCTACTGGACAATTTCTTAATTCTGAATTTTTAAGCCATGCACATGACATATGAAGCTCTGGCACGGAGGCTGTGCTAAAAAATAATCGCCGTGCACCTTTTGAGCTTGATGTTACATATGCATGTACAGAGCGATTGCCAAAAAGATTGGTCTTGACAATGCTGTGAGTTAC
>JBGVMW010000017.1:0-3268 GCA_045125095.1 Lachnospiraceae bacterium | reverse complement strand
CGGACTCGTTTATTGCAGAAAATCTCTAAGCTCATTCGGATGATTCTTTCCAACCACTTTTCCAAGAATATCAAAGCGGTCATTTTCACCTACAGGAATAGGAGAGTATTTTTCATTAAGGGAAATAAGAAATACACCATTCTTATCCTCCTGTAATTTCTTAATATAGGCATCTCCGTTCAGATAGAAGATACCGATTTCTCCGTTTTCAAGAATATCCTGTTTCAGAACCCATGCAATCTGTCCATCTTCAAATTCCGGTTCCATACTGTCACCACTTATTTTTACACCGAAGCTTGCTGATTCCGGTATGATATCCTTCGTAAGTTGAATCATTTCTTTCGGACCATCAACAAGGAAGTTTCCGGTTCCGGCAGATACTGCATTATCATACACATCAATATATCTGCAAAATGGAATAATCTTTGCAGTATGTTTCTCATATTTGCCACTGTCATGTAACAATCCAATATAATCCAAAACCTTTTCTTTCCCTTCGTCATTGAGGGAAGAGAGTGGATCAGCCGGATTTTCTCCGAAATATTCTTCATATATATTTGTGATGTTTAATACTTTGCATACTGCAAGGAAGGTTGCCACACTGGGCTCAGTAGCATTTGTCTCCCATTTGGAGATTGCTTTTACAGTAAGATTAATTCCTTCCTGCTGTAGTAATTCAGCTAACATTGGCTGAGATAACTTCAGTTTCTTTCTGTTAGAAGAAATGATTTCACCGATATTTCTCATAATTCCGCCTCTTTTCTAAGGATAATAAATGTCTTGCTTTCTCCTATAGTATATATCAGATAATAGAATATTTCAAGTATAAAATCTCTATATGAGAGATGAAAGGACACATGTGTCCGTTGACAATCTCTTTGCAAGAGAGTTATACTTGTACCTGCAAGAAGCAATACAACACATACAGACTGGAGGTGAATGTGTGGGAGACAGAGTGATTTTACATAGTGACATTAACTCCTGCTATGCAAGCATTGAGCTGTTGCATCATCCGGAACTTCGTGGAAAGCCTGTTGCAGTAGGTGGAGACCCGGAAGCGAGACATGGAATTGTATTAACTGCCGATTATGTAGCGAAGAAACACGGAGTAAAGACTGGAATGGCTCTGTGGCAGGCAAGACAGGTTTGTCCCGATATTACATTTGTTCCTCCAAGAATGGACTTGTATCTTCGGTTTTCAAAGATGGCTCACGAGATATACGGTGAGTACACGGATTTACAGGAACCTTACGGAATTGATGAAAGCTGGCTGGATGTTACAGCAAGTGCTTCTATTAAAGGTGATGGTTACAAGATTGCACATGAAATAAGTAATCGAATGAAATCAGAACTTGGCATAACAGTAAGTGTTGGTGTGTCATTTAATAAGATATTTGCAAAGCTCGGTTCTGATTATAAGAAACCCGACGCCATCACAACCATGTATAAGGATGAGTTTCAGACAAAAGCATGGAATCTTCCGGCTTCTGATTTATTATATGTGGGAAGAAGTACAGACAGTAAATTGCGGAAAATGGGCATTCATACCATAGGTGATATAGCAAAGGCTGATGAAAAGTGGTTGAACAGTTATCTTGGTAAAATGGGAAGTATCCTATGGGCATTTGCCAATGGTTATGATACTTCACCGGTAAGAAAAGAGAATACATCAGCTCCGGTTAAGTCGATTGGAAACAGTACAACCACTCCAAGAGATTTAGAGAATGACGAAGATGTAAAAATTGTATTGTATGTTCTTGCAGAGAGCGTTGCAGCGAGACTTAGAGAGAATGGTTTTCGTTGCAGGACTGTAGAAATCAGTATTCGTGATAATGAGCTGTTTTCTTACACAAAACAGATGAAGGTCTCAAATGCTACGAATATTACAAAAGAGATTGCGGATGTCGGATTTATGCTTTTTAAACAAAGCTATAACTGGCAGAAGCCTATTAGAAGCGTTGGTATTCGTGGAGCAGACCTTGTGAATGACAATTATTGGGAGCAGCTGGATTTATTCCATAATGCAGAATTGAGAGACAAAATGATGAAGATGGATGCAGCGGTTGATGACATACGAAGACGATTCGGTTTCTACAGTATACAACGGGGACTGATGCTGGGTGATACGATTCTTTCGGCTGTAAATGCAAAGGAAGAGCATACGGTTCATCCACATGGTTACTTTTAGGAACGGTACATTTTGTGTAATTCACTGATGTATTCGCAATTTGCATTGGAGGTAGAAATAATGCAGGAAAAAAGTTTATCGGAAAGACAGAAGGAGATATTGGCAGAGATTATCAAATTCAAAAAAGAATATGGTTTTTCACCGACGGTCAGGGAACTGTGCAAATTAGTTGGACTCAAATCAACATCAAGTATGGCAGCACAGTTAAGTAATCTAAGAGATTCAGGACATATCACATGGATAGAATCAATGCCAAGAACAATAACAGTTGTGGAGAAAGGAGTGGCTGAAGCATGAATACGAATAAGGTATATGTAGATGTGACTGCTGTGTTTAGTAAAGAGGGACAGCTGAAGCCTGTCAGTGTTATGTGGCAGGACGGACACATTTATGAGATTCAGCGCATTACAGATATCAGGCGGGCTGCCAGTCTAAAGGCTGGCGGAGTAGGAATGAGATATACCTGTATTATAGATGGAAAAGAAAGCCATTTGTTCTATGAGGATAACAATATGTGGTTTGTAGAGGGAAGAGCCGGAGCCTGATTATGTACGATGGTATGTAATCAGTTGGCTTCGAGATCAGCATAAGCAGGGGCATACACAGTATGCGTCGGAACTCCCGGCAGTAAGAAGACTTGCAAAGGTGATTTCCCTTTCCTTTTCAAGTACAAAATGAAACTTGTTGATTTTGTATTGTAAAGGAGCAGACTGAGATGGATAAAAATGGAGTAATTGAATTTCGCTGCAAAAAATGCGGCAGACATTTTTGGGATTATTTAATCCAGAATGATGATAATTTAGTAGTTGTACAGGCTGTTTGCATGAAATGCGACAGATGTAAGAGAACCTTAGTATTGAAGAAATACACAGAAGGCTATTTGATAAGCCACAGTAAAAAAGGTGTATTTAAATTATAAAACTGAATTATGGCTCACCTGATAAGGGCGGCATATTTCATAAAAAGCTACACAGGGTGTAGTGAAGTATTGTCAAGCACCAGAGACGCAGGGAAAGTTGGGTAAGATTCTTACCTGATTTTCTTTGCGTCTTTTTTGCTTTTAGTGTTATGTAAGTCAAA
>JBGVMW010000016.1:0-47748 GCA_045125095.1 Lachnospiraceae bacterium | reverse complement strand
ATGCATTTATGAACACATTACCAGCATTTTTGAAAACACAACTTCAAGCCGCTTAAAGTCTGAACATTGACAATTGAATAGTTGCCAGGTATTGAATTTTCAAGGTACATAGCTAAAATTTATGTGCGAAGTTTGAGTTATTTATTTTAGTTTTTGCAATACCCCTTTTGAAAGAAGAGATGGAAAATCAAAGCTATAGAGAAGAATGCAGAAGAAGAGGCGATAAGACATATTGGTCTACAGATGGTTTGAGGTATACAAGTACAAATCAGAAAGTTTACAAATAGGAGGGTTCGAAATGAGCGTGGCTTTGTTGGTTGTTGGAATTATTGTTGTCATAGTTAATTTGTGTAAAGATGCTAAAGGAGATGCAGAATGCAGAAGACATGCACAGCAAATAGGACTTGATTTTTATGCATCATCTACGGGGTTAAGAAATACAAAAACAGGAGAAAAATATTATAAATAGGAAAGAGAGGAATGGTTATGGGATTATTTGATAGCAAGAGTTCAATCATAGGAGCAGCATTAGGTGTTAGCGGTGCATTTGACAAAAGTAGAAAAACAGATAAAGCGGCAGCCTTCGGGGCAGCTCTTGGTGCAAGCATAGGTTCTGGGCAGAAGTGGACAATGGCAGATTCGTTTAGATTAGGAGCTGCAATCAGTGCACTTGATGCGGGGAAAGAAGATTCAACAAGCAGTTATGCGTACAGTGGCGGTGCTCATGATAGCAATAATTGCGAAGTTGAGGAAGGCAGTGACAATTATAGTAGCTATATCAGTTCTAAAAATGAATATGATGATTTGATTTTAACTTCAGAGCAGGGAGAACAGTTAGAAGAAGCAGGAATAGATACTTTTGACTTTGAGTGTATGAATGATGATGAAAAAATGGAAGCTCTGGAAGAGGCGGGGCTGGATCCGTTTGATTTTGATATGTATTGAGATACTTGGAGAATAATGTCGGATGCTGGAAGGTCATGTGGAAATTATTGGCAATATATGCTATAATATAATGGATTGATTTTCGCATTCTGAAAAGATAAGAAGGAATTAGCAATGGAAGAAATGAGACAATTCTATGAAATTTATAATATAAGTACAGAAGAATACGAAAATATCAATATTGATAATGCTGAATTTTCTGTAAGGGTAAGTAATAGGTTGCATCGTGCTGGAATAAATACGATAGGAGCCTTACTTAAGTGTACCCATAATAGGTTGGCGGAATTAAATGGATTTGGTGCAGGTTGTTTTAAAGAAATATACGATTATTTGAAAAAGATCCAGAGTGCTACAGTTCATGTCGAGCAAAATATAAAATCGGTAAAAAAAACGGTCTTGCCAAAAAGTTTTTTTGAGAATGCAGATTTAATTGCAGTAGGTGATTTTTCGTTTGATTTTAATGATGAAAATAAAGAGTTGCTTGAAAAGTATAAGTTTGCACAATGGCTGCTAGGAAGTGAATTGGCAACAGATTGCATAGAAAATCCGAAATATATGGAAGTACTAAGTAGGGAGCTGTGTGGCTTTTCAGAAGGTATAGTGCGTGCACAAAAGGTTATTAATAATTTACCTTATGGTAGAAGTGGGAAGAAAGTTATTAATTATATCAATGCCTGTTCCTCTATGTCTACAGGAAAAACGGACTTGCAGGATAAGAATAGATATCCAAATGAAACTTTAGAAGAATATATAAAAGCTAATGCTAAAGAATTATTGAATGAGCATTCACCAATTTCTAGGTTTGTTAAGATATGTACCTATGACGTAAATGGGTTAGCAAACAGTTTTTTTGAAGAATTGAGAAAGAATGAAAGAACGTTTGAAATTATTAAGCAAAGATCAACAGGACAAACTTTAGAACAAGTTGGTGGTGAATATGCGGTTACAAGAGAAAGGGTTCGTCAAATAGAAAAAAAGGCGAGTCAGCGATTTGTTAATTGGGTAAAACATAATTCTATTATCTTGAAAATTGTAGCTGATGAAGGTGGAAATTGCGTATTGTTGCCATCTGTTTTTGACGTTCACTTATCGAAGTATGCAGAAGTTTTTAGATATCTGTTAAAAATCAATGAAGAAGATTTCTCTAATGTTTTTTATGATAAAGCGTTGGATTTGTTTGTAGTTGGTAATGAGTCATTGATACTTAAGGCGCAAGAATATGTAGAAGAGATGCCAGAAAAGTTTAATGATGAACAGTTTAATAAATTGCTTGAAATAGGTTTGATAGAAAGAGAATTGCCAAAAGAACTCGTTCGTAGAACTGTTGAAGAGAATTATAAGAAAACAGGGGACATATATCACTGTTCAAGGTTAACATTAGGCAAAATATATGCAGATGTATTAGAAAAGCACTATCAAAAAGGCATATGGGTATATAATGATGCAGAGTTAGAAGAATTTAGAAAATATGTGCGAGAAGATTTTGGCGATATTAAGCTATCAGATAACAATAGAGCTCTTGTGGGTAGAATTGCTGCAGTAGGAATTTTATGTGGTCGAGGAATTTATGGCCCTAAAAAAAAGAACTATATATCAGATGAATTATCAAATAGAATACATCAATATATTTGTGAGAGTGAAAGTCCAATCTTTTTGACAAATACTTTGTACAGTATGTTTGAGGAAGAATTGGTAAGTGAAGGAGTGTATAATAAGTATCATCTGCAAGGAATTCTCAAAGAATTATTTGGTGATGAATTTGTTTTCAGGAGAGATTATGTATCGAAAGATGGTAAGTTAACATCAGTATATTCGGAGATAGTTGGATTTATTGAGAAGTCTGTTTATCCGGTTACCAAACAACAAATAGTCGAGGCATTTCCGGGTGTTACTGAAATTGTAATAAATATTTCAACCAGCGACCCTGAAATTATTAATCTGTTTGGTGTTTATGTGCATTCCAATAAGATTAAATTGAATGTTGCGGATAAAGATTATATTAGGAAGTCTATAGAGGAATTATTAGACAAAAATGATTTTATCCATTGCAAGAACATTTATGAGTATATCCAACGGGATAATCCTACGATATTATTTAATAATGGGATATATCAGGCGTTTGGATTATATAGTATTATTGAGTACCTATTTAGAGAAGATATGGAGTTTTCACGTCCGTATGTCGGTAAAAAGGGAATCAAAATTACTAGAACTTTTGAACAACTGCATGAAATGGTTATTGAAAGTGAAACAATTGAGCTGTCAGATATTATGTCTGTTGCACGAGAGAACCATTTTCAGATTAATAGTATATTAGAATTTGCAAACTCCTGTAACGAAACACATTTATTAATTAATGATAGAGAATTAGCAGAGTTGTCGTACATAGGTATTACAGAACAGGATGCGAAGGAAATTGAGCGAATTATTGTTGAAGAAGTGTCGGAAACCAGATATATCGCGGATTTGTGTTGTACACATAAATTTAGGAGACTGAATGTTCCGTGGACAAATTGGCTTATATATAGTGTATTGTTAAAATGGTCAAATGAACTTGAAGTGACGGTTACTTCCACTACATTTAGACAAGCTCAGCCAGTAGTTGCAATAAAAGGAAAATTAAAAGGTATAGATGTAAGCAAGTTGGGAAATAGTGAGGTTGCTGAATCTTATATGCCGGATGATTTGGAGAATATTGATGATTTGATATCGGATATTCTTTTTGAGGAAATAGAGGTTGAATGATGACGTATAAAGAATTAGAAATTAATCATAGCTATATTAGCAAAGGAAAAGATAATATTACAGAAGCGTTTCTTAATCCGATTTTAAAACATACAAAAATCTATAAACGTAGTGTGGGCTTCTTTTCTTCAAGTGTGATAGAGACAATGCTTGAGGGTATAATGGGGTTGGTCAATAACAATGGGCACATTTACTTGATTGCAAGTCCTGAGCTTTCATTGGAAGATATTGTGGTTATAGAAAAAGCATATGACGATAGAGAAATTGTTATTACTGATATTATATCAGCTAAACTCCAAATGGAATTACAACAACTAAGTGAAAACAGGCTCAAAATGTTGTACGAACTTATTGTTAAAGGTTATTTAGATATAAAAATTGCAGTAACTGATGATGTTGGTATTTATCATGACAAATTAGGTATCTTAAAAGACGGAAATTCCAATACGGTTGTATTTTATGGTTCTTCTAACGAAACATACAGTGGATATAAGCAAAATTATGAGAAAATAAGAATTGCTAAAAGCTGGGAATGTGGATTTGAAAAAATTGTTGCAGAAGAGGAAGAAGAATTTGATGTATTGTGGAATAATCGTAATGAATTTGTAAAGGTATATTTATTTAACGAAGTGACCAAAAAGCAAATATTGCATGTTATCGAAAACAAGAAATTGGAAGTCAATACAGATAAAAGAGCAATAGTTTTGCGTGATTATCAAGAACAGGCAATAAATGCTTGGGTAGATAACGGATATAAGGGATTTTATGTTATGGCAACCGGTACGGGTAAAACATGGACTGCTATATACTCTGCCAAAGAACTGTTAAAGAAATATCCTTGCATGGTGGTTATATGTGCACCGTATAAACATTTGGTAAAACAATGGGCAGAAGATTTAGAAAAGGTGTTTACGGAAAGTAAAATAATTATGGTTTCGTCAGAAAATCCAGGATGGGGTAAACAGATTTCAGATGAAATCATAAGTAAGAGATATAATAGAGATAAACAAATAGTTATTATTTCAACAATTGCTTCGTTTCGTATGCAAAGGTTTTATGAGGCAATAAAAAAATCTGATGAAGAAAAATTATTAATAGTAGATGAGGCCCACCGGTTTACAGATAGACCAGAGGATTTAAAAAAACTTTTTAAGTATATGTTAGGATTAAGTGCAACTCCGTTTAGTGGAAAAACAGCATCCAAAGGTGTTGAATTAATGAATTATTTTGGAGGGCAGGTATTTAATTTGCCAATTGAGGAAGCACTCGAAAGGAAGTTTTTGGTTCCGTATAATTATTATCCGATATTTATTCATGCTACAGAAGATGAAGAAAATAGGTTTAATAATTATACACGACAAATTTTATCCTGTTTTAAAAATGGAGTTTGTGTTAATCCGGATTTATTAGTCAAGACATTAAGAAATAGACTTCGAGTCATTTCTATGGCGGAGGAAAAGCATACCCGAATTGATGATATATTGAATCAAGTAAAGGAAAAAGATCATTTTGTGGTTTATTGTGGAGACGGACACTTGTTTGATGACTCAACAGGTGAAGAATTGCGCCATATTCAATCTATAAAAAGAAAATTAAGCGAACACGAATATAAATCCAGTCAATTTACTGCACAAGAAAATATGAACGATAGAATGGAACTGGTTGATGCTTTTAATAAAGGTGAGATATCTGCATTGGCGGCCATTCGATGTTTGGATGAAGGAATTAATATACCTTCAATAAAAAGTGCATTGATTTTGTCCAGTAATGATGATTACCGTGAGTTTGTACAAAGAAGAGGACGTATTTTACGAACTTATAAAGGTAAAGAAAGTGCTAATATATATGATGTGATTGTGTTGCCAAGTTATGAGATGCAATCATGGGCTGTTATCGAGCTTCGTAGGTATAAAGAATTTGCTAGATTGGCCCTTAATTGGTCCGATTTACAAGATGAATTTCAGCAGTTGATGGATAATTATGGATTGTCAGATGAAAATGTAGATGTATACGACTATGAGGATATGGAGGATTATAGCGATGACTAAAGAAGAGATAGTTAAAAGCATGATTGAATTCATTGAGAATGAAGAAAGAAACTTACAGGCATCAAAAATGGCAAATGACAATAAAGCAAAAACAGATATTGTAAATAGTGTTTTAGAAGAATTGGAGCGTGAGATAAGCGATGAAAATTAAAGTGATTGAATTTGAAAATTTCAGAAATTTTAAAGAACGCGGTTTAATTAAGTGCTCCACTGATGGAAAGGTGACTATAATTTATGGTAAAAATGGTGATGGAAAGACAACATTACATCAATTGTTTCAGTGGGTTTTTTATGGACAAGTTCATTTTAACAAAACAAGCACAGAGCATTTGTACAATTTAGAATACGAAAGTGTGCAAGAGTATAATTCTGTTTTTGAAGTTATGGGAAGAATTGACTTTGAACATGATAGCAAACAGTATTCATTAACACGTACGCATACATATAGAAAAGGGCTTGGGGATTCAGAAAAAATTGGCGAAAGTATGACTCTCAATCAGATGGATGATGATCATAACTGGAGAAGAGTAGACAGACCGAATGAAACTATTGAAAAACTTTTGCCATCAGGATTGTCAGAGTATTTCTTCTTTGATGGTGAAAGTATGATAGCAGATTTGCGAGTAAAAGGAAGAGATTCTGCTACAAAATTGAGAAAAGCATTATATTCTATGTTTGATCTTGATGTTATTGAATCGGCATTAAGTCATGTAGGTAGAACTGATTTAAAGACAACTGTTTTAGGTAAGTTGTATTTGAGTCAGGGGACTATTGCTAGTGGCAGTAAAATTTCCACGATTAAAACAAATATAGAAAATGCACAAAATAAAATTTCCAGTTACGAAACAGATATTGATGCCGCAAAAGCTGATAAAGAAAAGAAGAAGGAGATTATTCGTGTAGCATCAGAAAAAATTGGAAGTAGCAAATCTAAGTCCGATTATGAAGCACAAAGAAAAATGCTACAACAACAGAGCTATAGCTTTTTGAATAGTGTAAAAACATATCAAGAGCAGTTTGGTGATGTGATAATGGATATGTTTCCGCCGTTGATGTTATCCAAAACTGTTAATGATGCAAGTGGTAAACTGCAATTAAAAGTTGCAGAGAATCGATTGCCGGCTGGATTAGGCAAACGTTTAATATCCTATTTGTTAGCTACATCTACGACTGAGTGTATTTGTGGAAATGATTTGTGTGAAAAAGAGAAAGAACATATTCGGGCATATTTGGATATGTTGCCGCCAAAGTCATATACAAGTATGTACCAGGAGTTTACGAAAACGGCGGACCAAATGGGTAGGGGGTATGATAAGGAAAAAGTTGAGAGAATTATTGCAAATGTTATTGATAGCAAAGAACAAGCGGAAAGATGCGATATTGCTATACGAGAATTGGATGAGCAAGAAAAGAAGAGTCCCAATGTGGAAGATTTGATTGTCGCCAGACAACAAGCCGAAGAGGATATTCGTGATATTGATGCAAAGATACTGAAAATGGAAACGGAAAAGGAAAAGTTTAGTTTGTATCTGAAGCAACAAATGAGAGAATTCGAAAAACTTGTGAGCGAAAATGAGAGTAATATACGAACTGCATACAAAATTGAAATAATGCAGGAGGTTGCTGCTCATTTTGAAAGCAAGCTAGAAGATGCGGCTAAAACATATAGTGCGAAGTTGCAAGAGAATATTCAATATTTGCTGAATTGTATGCTTACAAGTAGAAGAACTGTTGATGTGAGTTCGGAATTTGCTGTCAGAGTTACTGATAGCTATAATGATGAGTCTAAGTCTGAAGGTCAGTTTGCGGTTGTTTCCTTTGCATATATAGGTGGAATTTTGAAAATGTTGAAGAGTGAAGACGATTTAAAGAGTAAGGAATATCCGTTAATTTTGGATGGTCCTTTTTCTAAATTGGATCCGGATCAGAGACAAAATGTGGTGAATACAATTCCTCAATTTGCTCCTCAAGTTATCATTTTTTCAAAAGATGATTTGCATGATGTATTTGAGCCAGATGCATTGGGTAGAGTTTGGACTATTGTAAGTAATGAAGAAAAAAATGTTGCAAGAGTAGAGGAGGGTAACCTATGGAGATAAGATCGGATATTAGGTTAAAAGGAATTGCATGGGATACCGCAATAAATAAACTTTCAAATATTTTTTCTACAAGAACCAATTATACCATTTTTATGTTGAGTTTAGCAATCGGTATCATGTATGACAAAAGAGTAGCAAAACTTGAGGAAGGGAATGAGGATGAACATTCTGTTCCTAGAAATGTTATAAATAATAACGATAATGGAAGACTTGATTTCTATTTTCAAACAGCGATATTAACAACGACTACAGAATGTATATCCGAAGAAAATAGATTAGAATTAGCTTTCGGAGATAGTGTAGAGTTTGAAAAAGTTACCTTTTTGACACAGTTTGCTAATTTTGGTGTTACAAAATTGACTGAGCTGATTGGTGATACAGATTTAGAATCAATGGATAAAATAAAAAATTTCATGGTAGCTTCAGTTGAAGGGAGAAATTTTGATATTGATGAATTGAATTTGGAAGATATTTACATGGAGGAATAGCGAGTATTCTTTCTCGATTTGATTGACATTTTAACCCTACTTAAGTATACTACTTAAGTAGGGTTTTGAATTTGGAGGTTGATTATGAACTATACATACAAATTTCCTGTTGTAAAAGGGATTCAGGCTGGTAGGGAATACTATATTGCAATGGTCCCATTAAAAATGCTTGGTAGATTATTTCCTAATGAAGATGAATATGTATTGCCAGAATATCGTGCACAGCGTAGGATTAGTGAAAGTAGAATTCCTGTTATTAAAAAATATATTTTAAATAACCGTGATAATTATGTTTTTTCTGCATTAGCAGCATCTATTGATGGAGATTTTTGTTTTCATGAATTGGATGAGTCAGGACTAGGGACTTTAGAAGTTTCTATGGATGCTAAATTTTTAATTAATGATGGACAACATAGAAAAGCTGCTATATTAGCATCTTTAGCAGAGAGTGATGACTTAGGTGTGGAAACTATTTCAGTTGTGTTTTATGAAGATAGAGGTTTGGCAAGAAGTCAGCAAATGTTTACTGATTTGAATAAGCATGCAGTAAAAACATCAAACTCAATTGCTGAGTTGTACGATAGCAGAGATGAAATCGCAGTTGTAACCAGAAGCGTGATAGAGAAGATACCTTTTCTTAATGAATATACAGACAAGGAAAAAGATATATTGGGCAAATATTCTTCTTGTTTGTTTACCTTGAATACATTTTATAATGCAAATAAAAGAATTTTACAAAAAAAGAAAGTTACAGAACAGGATGAGAAATTTTTAATTTCCTATTGGGAATGTGTAGTGGATAATATTCCTCTGTGGAAGGATTTGATTAATCGTGAAATTACTAAATCAGAGTTAAGGGAAAAATATGTTGTTAGCCAAGTTGTTATTATTCAGGCATTAGCTTTGATAGGTAGGGAAGTTTATATTGAAAAAGGAATTGATATGAAAGCTGTTTGTGAAAAATTTCAGATGGTGGATTGGTCACGTGGGGCAAAGATGTGGAAAGGAAAAATTATCAATAATAACGGTCGAATAATGGCTGGAGAAAAAGCAATATCGGCTGCTGTAAAGGAAATAAAAAAAATAATTGGATTACAATAAAAGGAAGAAAAAATATGAGCAATATAGATCAAACATATCGTGAAATGATAGATGAAATGAAGCAGGTTTATTTGCATGATAATAGACCATGGACAGTAGGGTTTTCAGGAGGAAAGGACTCTACATTATTAGTTACATTGGTTTTTCAAATGGTAGCGGAATTGGAACTGGAAAAGCGAACTAAAAAAATATATGTAATATCATCCGATACAATGGTTGAAAACCCGATTGTAAAGAAATATATGTATGATATGTCAATACGTATAAATGAAGCGGGACGGGAATTGGGTATTGAGAGTGTAATTATTACGCCCCCATATGATAAGACTTTTTGGGCGTATGTGATTGGATATGGTTACCCTACACCGGAACCTCCAGGATTTAGATGGTGTACAGATAGATTAAAAATAAAACCAATTAATAACTATACATTACAACGAATAAAAGAAGATGGCGAAATTATTATGTTGTTAGGCGTTAGAAAAGCAGAAAGCACTTATAGGGCAAGGGGGATTACTGCAAGGGAGATTGAAGGTAAGTTATTGGTTCCACACACTGATATAGAAAATGCATATGTATATAATCCCTTAACCGAAATTCCTAATGAAGATATTTGGAAATTTTTATTGAGTGGAGATGCAAAATCACCATGGGGAGGAGATAATAAATATTTATTTTCGTTGTATCAAGGGGAAACATTAGATGAAGAAGGAAGTGTTTTGGGACATATTGATGATAAAAAGGTAGCGATTACAGGGAATTCACGATTTGGTTGTTGGATATGTACAATGGTCAAAGAAGATAAATCACTGAAAAATTTTATTGATAAGGGTTGCGAAGAATTGGAGCCACTTAGAGATTTCAGAAATTGGTTATTAGATATCCGTAATAATCCGGAATATAGAGACAAAAAACGTAGGAATGGTTCTGTATATGTCAAAAATGATGGTGAAATGGGTTTGGGCCCTTTTAATATGCAGGGACGAGAGCTGATTCTTCGGAATCTACTGCATCTGCAAAGAGAGACTTCGATGGAATTGATAACAATCGGTGAATTAAAAGCAATTGATCAAATTTGGGAGAAAGAAGGCGATTTGTCCAGAAGGAGACTGGTAGACATTTATAGCGAAGAAATGGGAGAAAAATTGCCTTGGGATGATTTGAAGGTACCATTGTATTCGGAAGAAACAATGCAGATTATTGGAGAGATGTGTGCAGAACACGATATCGATTTTGAGTTGATATCAAAGTTAATTATAGCCATAGAAGAGAATAAACATTATACACGTGGGAATAAAGTGCAGAAAGCATTTGATAGAGTGGTAAATGAAGGATGGTTACATTATAACAATATACAAAAAGCAAAGGACGATATATAAAATGAGGATTAACCGAATCGTATTATATAATTTTGGCCCATATGAAGGGCCGAATGAATTTGATATAGAAAAGCAAACAAATACCGGGAATATAGTATTAATTGGTGGCAAGAATGGCGCGGGAAAAACGACATTGTTTTCGGCAATACGATTGAGTTTATATGGATACAGGGAAGGCGGGTATCAGTCTGCTAATTCGTATTATATTAGAAAGGTAAAAAAATTAATTAATGATAAGGCAAAACGAGAAGAACAGGCAGAGAGTTATGTAGAGGTTGAATTTTCAATAGTACATGGTTCAGAAACAAATGTTTATATCATAAAAAGATGTTGGAATATAGAACACAACGAAGTAAGTGAAAGTATGCTTGTTATGAAGAATGGTGAGCAGCTGTATGGCGATGATATTAATGATTTTGAAAATTATTTATTAAATGTTTTGCCACCGGAGTTGTTTGATTTATATTTTTTTGACGGAGAAAAGATAACAGATTTCTTTATGGAGGATGGAAGTAATTCTCGTATTAAAAATGCTTTTTTGATTTTATGTGGATATGATAATTTTGAAATTATGTATCGTAATTTTAAAAGAATTGGTGTTGGAAATAAAGCTAATGGAGAGGTAATAAAGAGATATACTGAAACAAGAGATAAACTTGCTCAAGCGGCAAAGATATTTGAAAAAGTTAATTGTGAAATAGACGAAAAGAAGCAAGAAATTGCCAGCCTAAAATCTGAAATTGAGGAATTAGAACGTCGTTATAGGGACAAAGGCGGAGTCACAATGGAAGAGTGGAATGACAATTTTTTGAAGCTAAAGAAAGAAGAACAGTATAGAGAGCAGCGCAATGATTGGATAAAGAAAGCAGCAAATGATATTATTCCTTTCTTGATATTAAAAGAAAGAGTTGAAGAATTAGCCAGCACATTGGAAAAAGAAGAGGCAGTGTATGAAAAAAAAGTTTTAAAAAAGATGTGTGCACAAATTTTAAATGAAGCAGCAACTAATCTTCAAATTGCGGCTAGTACGGATGCAAGTGTAATAAATGCTCTTTTGAAAGAAACGGAAAATATTATATCTGCGTCTGGAACAGAAAAAATAATTTTGGGATTATCATTTGAAGAAAAGAAGCTATTGTCTGGACAACTATATAATCTGCGTCAATTAGAGAAAAATAGTGTTTTAGATAATAGAGCGGAAGTCAAGGCATCAATTGAACGTTCTAAAGAAATTAGAAACATAATAGAGAATAGTTCTGTAAATGCAGTTCAGGATTATTTTGCACAAAAGGAGGAATTATTACAGTTACAAGCAAAACTAACAGATGATTTGAGTAGTCTGATAGAATATACAAAAAATGTAGAAATTGATTTGGAGATACAGAGGGAAGCATATAAGAGAGAAAAGCGCGCTTTAGAGGAAGAATTGAAAAAAAACTCCTTAAGTAATATGACTAGCAAAGCTATTTTGTTATTGGAAAATCTGCAGGAGAAATTGTTTTCTACAGAAATTTCTAAAGTTGAAAGTTTCTTTATGGAAAAGATAAAAGAACTTGCTAGAAAAACAAATTTTATTGATGCAATCAGAATAGATGAGGAATTTAATGTTCATATTTTTAAAAAGGTTAAACTTACTTCAGAAGAATTGTATCAGGCGATATTGAGATATGATGAAGAAGCATATATAAAAGAATTTGGTAAATATCATTGGCTCTTTTTGTTGCAAAAATTTAAGGCAAAAGACAGAAAAGAGCTTATGAGAAAAATTAAACCGTCAAAACAGAATATAGAAATTGATTATGAAATAGATAAAGCTGTTTTGTCAAATGGAGAGAAGCAAGTATATATCATGACATTATATTGGTCGATAATGAAGCTATGCAGACAAGAGGTACCGTTCATTATAGATACTCCTTTTGCAAGAATTGATTCAGAGCATCGAGCAAATATTACGGAAAAATTTTTCAATGATTTAACCGGACAAGTGTTTATTTTTTCTACTAACGAAGAAATTGTAGGAAAGCATTTGGATATTATTAAGGATAATATTCAAGCAACATTTTTATTGGAAAATACGGAGAATGAGAAAACAACTGTATGTACCAATTCGTATTTTGGAGGATAGTATGGTATTTAAATTGAAAACATCAAAAAAAACTATGGAGATATATAAATATATCGAGAAAAGAGAACATTTACAGCCATACATTCTTGTGAAGTTATCACTTGCATTGGCAATTAATGCTGGATATAAGTATGATGGCGTGTTAGATGATAACGCTGGACTTGAATTAAATAGGCAAACAATAACAAACGAGTACGATGTTCTTTTTAAGGCACTGATACAGATAAATGAAGAAAAGCATATATCGGAGAAAGACTATTTTCCTGAGTATATTAAAGCATATATTGATTATGGTGCCAGTTTGCTAGAACAGGAATATAAGTATTCTTCAGACTTTTATGTACATTTATTGGAGCTTGATAAAGGAATATAGGGGTTGGTATTTTATAAATGGCAAGAGGAGTGATTACAAATGACTATAGTTGAAGCATTAAAAATTGTGTTGAGTCAACATCCGAATGGATTAACTAATAAAGAAGCATATGAAAAAATTATTCAGCAGAACTTATATGAATTTCCGGCAAAGAAACCAGAGAGTGTTGTTAACGGAATTATTAGGAGACATTGTTATGGGCTAGACTTTCCGACAGCTAATCCGGTAAAGTATTTTAGAATTGTAGGGTATAAAGGGAAAAAACCATTATATTCACTTGTGGAAATGAGTGATAATGTATCGAAGGTTTCCAATAAGCCTCTTATAGATGAGGAAACGCTTCCTGAGGAGAAGATACAAAAATTTTATAATGAACATTTGGAGAATATATATTCACAACTTATTGATAATATTATGGCAAAATTGCCTGAATTTTTTGAACATTTAATTGTAGATTTGTTGTTAAAAATGGGATATGGATATGATAAGAATTCTGGAATTGTTGTTGGTGGAAGCCATGATAATGGAATAGATGGAATAATTAATGAAGATAAATTAGGTTTAAGTTTAATTTATCTTCAAGCCAAAAGATATACATCAAGTAATACCGTTGGTAGACCTGAAATACAATCTTTTGTAGGGGCAATGCAAAATATTCAAAAGGGTGTATTTATTACTACATCAAGTTTTACACGCGAAGCTATTGAATATGCAGAGCATCAGCAACAAAAAAGTTTGAAATTGATCGATGGACAAATGTTAACAACATTGATGGTTAAATATGAGGTGGGAATAGTTAGTCAGCAGAGCTTAAAAATATATAAGGTGGATAATTCATATTTTGAATAATCATTAGAAATAAAAAAATACGAAAGAAGGTATTGTTATGGGAGACTTGTTGGGAATAATTGCACCGCTTAAAAAGTTTATGTCTGATTCTGATGAGGAAGTATATGTCAACCTAGATGGCGAGAAGAAGACGGTTTTGTCATTGGCGAAGGATAGAATATATGACATTCCAGATTTTCAGAGAGAGATTAGGTGGTCGAATGACAATGTGGCATTATTAATTGAAGATATAAAATCGGGGCCTAAATTTTTAGGAAATATTATACTGACCAAACATGTTGATAATAGATTTTCTATAATTGATGGTCAACAGCGCATAACAGTATTGACTATGATATTAAGTTGCATCAAGCGTCTTCATGAAGGTGAAATTGAAATAATTACGCCATGTAAGCTAACAATAGAAAGTTTTACTGGTTTTTCGAGTGCGCTTGAGTTAGGATTTGATAAAAGTCAATATGCGCAGGATATATATGAATCAGATAAGTTGAAGCAGATTTCTAAATATACAGAATTGTGGAATTTTATTATTGGTATGGAGGAGATAAAGAATAAAAGAGAGGCAAAGAAAATCATAGACAATTTGGGAACTTGTAGTTTTAATATAATAATAAATGAAGCAGATGATGTCAGTGAAGGAATTCGTTATTTTATTGATGTAAATTTAAAAGGAAAGCAATTAGATATAGAAGATATATTTAAAAGCTATTTGTTTAGAAATGATTCCAGTAAGGAAATACGAAAACAGTGGTATTTATTAAAAACAGTTACAGCGGAAATAGAGCAAAGCAAAATGGATTATCCATTACTAAAATTGCTAGAACATTATTTCTTGTGTGATTTGTACAGCGGAAATAAATACAAAGGCATGGAATTTGGAACGGATTTTCTGCTTAAAAAGCCTTATAAGGAAGATGGGGAAACGCATAGAGAGGGGACACACCTTATTGAGTTAGTTAATAGTAATCAATATATGAGAACTTCCCTAGAAAGATTAAATTATATTGCAGAAATAATGTTAATGATAGTCAATAGTAATTCTATTACGACAAAAATAGAAGAGGTTTTTAAAAGCGAAATTTCTGGTGAACGAATTGACAATGTTGAATTAAAGGTAATACATAATATTATTAGTAAGATTTTAAAAGATACAAAGGTTCTACCCAAGGCATTACTGATAAAATATTTTTCAATTCTGTTTTATAGCGAAGGAGCGAAAAATAAAGAACGTATTCGAACAATTTATGGTATATATATGTTTTCTGTACTGTTTTCAATCTTTGAAAACAAAAAGAGTACCGATGTATTAGTTGGTATAATAAAAGCAAGCGAGGATGAATGGTATAATGAATTAGTCAAGCAAATTGATGGATACTTTGCTTTAAACAGGATAACCGATGCTAGATTGTTGGCACAGTACAAATTTGGTCAGAATGAAGATGAAGAAGACCAACGATTTAGATGTAAATCATTAGCTACCGTGTATAATTTCTTGAAAAATGAAAATGGGAAAGTAATTGTAAGACCTGGTTCTATGAATGAATTATACAATTTTATTACAGATGATAAAAATTTCTCGGTTGAGCATTTTATTGTGAGTGAATCCAAAACAAAAAAAATCATTGTACAAGGAATAGAATATACGATAGACGATACTATTTACAAAAGATATGTGAATAATTTCTTTAATTTTATCTTTATTAGTAAAACACTAAATTCTGAACTGAAGAATAATTGGTTGCCTGAAAAATTAAAGATATTACAGGACAAAGAAATTACATGTGAATATTCAAAGATGATAGTTCAGAAAGTAAGCAAACTCAGTGAGGAGTTTGAAAGGCGAGGAGGAGATAATTATAAAGATAAGCTGGATTTGTTTTTTGCACGAGAATATAAGGATGTTTATGTCGAGTATACGAAAAGTGCATTAGGAGATATTATTAATCGAATTAGTAGTTACAAAAAATCCATAGATGATGCGAGTATTTCATCTATGGATGATTAAGAGAGTGCTATTACATAAAGTATGAATAATGGATTTTAATGTTTGGTGGAGCGTGTGGACAAAAATTGCCCACACGGAGAGATATTAATTTACCTACACTTACTCTCATCCAACCAAGCCTGAAATTCTTCAAGGGTAATCTGACCCTCTTCGCAAAGTTTACGCTTTTCACGGGCAGTTTTGCTCCATTCGGTAAATTCCTTCTTAGAAATATACATAGTGCGTTTTCGGGAGTCCATCCGGCGGTATGCTTTTGTGTACGCCTGATGGATTTCGTCATTTTCGTGCTTTTTGGTAAAGGTGTTGATGGCGCCGACTTCCTTGCAGGTTTTGCCGCTGGCGGTGTCAATACGCTCACAGTATTCGCTGTCAGATCTGCCGGAAGGAATGAAGAATCTGCCACAGTTCTTACACTGCTTGTACAGTACATTTCCTTTGGCAAGATACATAAATTCGTAGCGGAACCAGTCCTGTACGGAGTTAATGTCGTAGACCTCTCTGACAGGCATATTTTCGTCAATGATTTTATTTACCACATCAAGGTGATTAAATGCATGAACACCAATAGGCATAAGGTGGGTATTAAAGCTTGTGCTGGTATAGGTGTCACGCATATTGTCCTTGGATTCCATGAGATAGAGATACTGCAAGGTATCATACTCTGCAAACAGCTTGTCTTTCATAAGAAGCATATCAAAATCGCTCTGCAATAAATCTTTCTGGTAATCTAAAAATGCAGCTGTCATGCGTATGCCGTAGTTAATAAATTCTGCAATGTCATACAACCCACCGTCTTCTTCCGGCATCAGAATGTCGGTATCTTCATCATAATAAAAAGCATCCCCTAAGATTTTTTTATAATGCTCAAGAGCAGTGAACGGATAAAAGTTATAGACAAACAGCTCCGTTACATACTGAAGGAAACAGCAATTTACTAGAAATAAGAAAAAGTTGTCGTTGTGGAGTGCTGCCAGTGTGGAGTCTACGGCCACTTTGGTTACATCCGTGAAATCAAAGCGGATAATTCCGTCTGCATCCGGTGTGGAAGCCTTCTGTACAATCATTGTAGTGATGTTCTCAGACATATTTTTCATATATACGACAATGTCCTCTGTTTCCAGTGCAATAAAATCCAAGATGCTTGTTCCGGCAGGGTATTCATTTAATACCTGAAACTGTTCGCTTAAAGCAATCCGGTAGTAGGATGTCTTGTTTTCGTCATAGGTATATCCGATTGGGAAGTGGCATAGCACAGAGTATGCTTCTTCCATCTTTTTATCAATCTGTGCAATGGAAGTTTCAGATAAATTTCCCTTTGCAATTATCTCTTCCGTGGATAAATGTGCATATCCGAGTGTATCTTTTATTGTTTCAAAATTCTCATAAATGCTCATAATATCAGCCTTTCTCTATATAAATTCTTGTTTTTGTTTTAGCGAAAATCGTTATCTGGCTAAAAATAAAATAGCGATTATCAATACGATTTATAACAATATTAGTTGAAAATTTGATAAAAGTCAACTATAATCAAAAAACGAAAATAGAAAATCAAGTAGAGATTTTCGCTAGACAATTGAATAGCTGCTTATGAAGAACAACAGACTTACGCCAAGACTCCGGCAGATAACCGGACGAGCGAAGACATAATGACACTTCCGTAAAGGGTGGGAGAGGATCTTGAGCAGAAGAGGCCCACGCAGGCTGTGACAGACTGGCACAGTGGCTGTAAGGTTACATGCAATGGTAACATTCTTCATAAGGTGAACAGCAAACTTCCTTTTCACAGATGTTTCGTAAGGTAAGATGCAAAATTTGTAGCAAAATTTCCCTAAGATATTTTTGCCTTTTACCTTACGGAACATGGGAATTCAAATCTTTTACTTTATCCAGTGTATGTGTGAAAGTGGCATCAGGGTCAGGGCACAGCCAGACGGACGAGGAGTGCGTTACCGCCCAAACCGGAGGAATCGAAAAGTTTATAAATCTTCGATTGCCAGCCGGGAGATTTTGATGTATAATCTGACTCACAGGTTGCAGGTGGTTGAATCTTCCACCATAAAAAAGATACCGTAACTGATAACGCCGGATTACCGGAGCCGACAGGGAGCCCAGCCAGCCGAGTGTCGGGTGAATGCAACCGGACAACTGAATAAGTTTGAATGTAAAGCAATAGTGAGTGCAAGAGAATAGATAAAAAGCACATTTGATTAAGTGACCGCTTTTCATGGCAGACAGAGTAAAAGAAGTAGATACCCGTTATCTGTTTTGATAGCAGTATACCTTTCGGAAATTTTTGACAGTTTCCGGGGATGTATACGCAGGAAGACTCTGATGCCATGAAGGCGGTCTTTCTGCGTTTCACAATGAATTTTAGGTGAACACGGAGGAAGTTAGATAGATGGACAAACTGATAGAACAACAAGCTGTCAGTGAGGCAACTAAAGATTCAAAGGGTTGTAAGATTGCCAGGGATATAAACACCACACAGTATGGGGAATACAAGGTAATTAGCACATTTTCGGATACCGGTGAGAGTATCACGGATTTATTGTCAGCCTATATCGACAGGGTTGCTTCGCTGAAATATTAAGAGATTAAAAAAGGTGGCACATTTGCTGCCACCGGGAAAGGATTTGATTGTATGAATGATAAGATATACCATGCCTGTGCCTATCTTCGTCTTTCAAGGGAGGATGAGGATAAGCGTGGAGGCTTGGATGAAAGTAACAGTATCAAAAGCCAGCGTATGATGATTGAAAATTTTGTACGTGGGCTTTCAGATGTGGAACTGGTAAAAGAGGTCTGTGATGATGGTTATACCGGAACCGACTATGAAAGACCTGCCTTTCAGGAGATGATTGCCATGGTGGAAAGGGGAGAGATTAACTGTATTATCGTAAAGGATTTATCCAGACTTGGAAGGGAATCCATTGGTGCAGGCAATTATATCCAGAATTATTTTCCTAAGAAGAATGTCAGGTTCATTGCCATTAATGACCATTATGACAGTCTCACTGCCAACAGCAGTGACAAATATATGATTGTACCCGTGAAAAACTTTGTCAATGAAAGCTATTGCAGGGATATTTCCATAAAATCCCGTAGTAACCAGCAGGCAAAGCGGATGAATGGAGAGTATATCGGTGCCTTTGTCTGCTACGGGTATCGTAAGGATGAGCAGGATAAGAATAAAATTGTGCCGGATGAAGAGGCGGCAAGGGTAGTGCAGGATATTTTTGCTTGGAAGCTGATGGGACTTAGTGCCAATTCCATTGCACTAAAGCTTAATGAAAGGGGAACCCTTTCTCCGGCGGAGTATAAGAAAGCAAGCGGTGCAAAATATAAGACCAGCTTTCAGCGTAATCCGGAGGCAAAATGGACACCGAAAGCAGTTTTACGTATTCTCACCAACGAGATTTATATCGGGGTGCTGGAGCAGGGCAAGCGTGAAAAGGTAAGCTACAAGGTAAAAAAGACCATTGAAAAGCCCAAATCTGCATGGGTCAGGGTGGAGCACAACCATACACCTATCATAGAGGAAGCGGATTTTAAGGCGGTGCAGGAACTGTTAAAAAGGGATACCAGAGCAGAAAAAGCCATGACGGAGCCGAAGCTTTATGCCGGACTTGTCTTTTGCGGGGATTGTGGCAGAGGTATGGTCAGCAGAAAGGTAAAGTATAAGGATACCGTGAACGAGTATTATATCTGTTCCGGTTATAACAGAGGCAGGGAGTGTACCCGTCACAGCATCAAGGTGGATGTATTAAATGAGATTGTGCTTGGGGAAGTGAAAAAGTATGTGAAACAGCTTACGGATACAAAGAAGCTGTTATCTATTCTGGACGAGAAGCAGATTCATTTTGAGGAAGCCTTAAACCGTGATAAGGAGATTGCAAAGCTACGGGAAAAGGAGCAGGAATACAGTGCCATGAAGACTTCCCTTTATGCAGATTTGCAGGAGAAGCTTATTACACAGGAACAGTTTAACCGCTATCGTGAGATTTACAGTAACAAGCTTTCTGAGATTGCACAGGCGATTAAGGTGCAGGAGGCAACCGTGAAATCCATTTATGAAAACGGCATTGCAGCCGGTCAGTGGCTGGATGAATTTCGTGAAAATATGGAGATAGAGAAGCTTAATCGTATACTACTAATTTCTTTGATAGACAAGATTTTAGTGTATGAGGACAAGATGGTTGAGATTGTGTTTAAGTATCGGAATGAAATGGCGAAGGCGGTGGATTTAATTAAGGGTGAGCTTGAGGCGAAGGCAGGTACGACGAATGCAGATGCAGAGCCGGTTGGTAGGACAAATACACTCTTGAAGGAGGTATCGTAGAAATGGCAAGAAAAGCGGAAAGATACAATGCAATTGCAGGGCGTAATGGTACAACGGGTACGGATAATACAATGCTTTCTGTAACAACCGGAAAGCAGTACCGTGTGGCACTTTACGCCAGACTTTCCGTAGAAAAGGATGGTCGTAAAAGTGATTCCATAGAGAGCCAGTTTATGATTATGGAGAATTTCATAAAGGATAAGCCGGAGCTGTCACAGTATCAGAAATATTTTGATAGGGGTGTGTCAGGAACCACTTTTACCAGACCTGATTTTGTACGGATGATGGATGATGTGAAAGCTGGGAGAATAAACTGCATTATTGTAAAGGATTTGTCCAGATTTGGTCGTGATTATCTGGAAACAGGTAATTATATTGAAACCATTCTGCCCTTCTTAGGTGTGAGATTTATTTCTGTGAATGACCATTTCGATACTGTAGAGGACTGTAATGGAAACAAGGGACTTGGGATTTCTCTTATGAATCTTGTGAATGACATGTATGCAAAGGATGTGTCTAAGCGTATTACTGCAGCTTTTGAGAACTGTATGGAGAGAGGAAGTGTATTGGGAAATGCTCCTTATGGTTATGACAGAGTGAAGAATGATAATGGATACCAGCTTGTGATTGATGAGCCTGCGGCAGATATTGTCAGAAGAATATTTCAGATGGCAAAGGATGGTATGAGCTTAAGAGCCATAGCTAGGGAGTTAACCCATGACGGTGTCAGAACGCCGGAAGGATATAGAACCACACAGCTTGTACATGTGGGAAAGGACGAGCCTTTCTGTGAATGGCAACATGGAACCATTTCCAAGATTTTATCCAATGAAGTCTATATTGGTACGCTTTATCAGGGTAAGACAAAGACGAACCTTTGCACGGGTGAAAAGAAGCACCGCATAGATAAAGAGGACTGGATTATCCATGAAGATGCACATGAGCCGATTGTTTCTAAGGAATTATTTATGGAAGTCAGAAGCATTGTGGAGAAACGAAGGGATAAGATGTCCTGTACGTTCCGCGAGGATTTACCAGCCACAGAGGATAAGTATAAGGGCATTTTGAAATGTCCGGTTTGTGGGGATTTTATTCACAGGGAGTCTTCCATTGCTCATACAGAGCAGGGAGACGTAAGGAAATATTATTATCGGTGCAGACATAATAGTATTCCTGCCACAGAACGTGAGGGTATGGTAGGAATTTCAGAGGAAAAGCTGGATTTATTGGTGTTCGAATCAATAAAGAAGCTCATGGGCGAACTGGCACCGGATAAAAAGAAGCTTCTTGAAGTTTTGGAGAGTCAGGCACAGCCTGTGGAGATTAAAATGCAGGCGGTAATTTCAGGTTTGCAGAAACAAAAGGAGCGTCTGGAATATGAAGGGAGCTTACACTATGGCAGCTATGTAAAAGGTGATATTACAAGGGAAGAGTTGCTACTTGTCAATAAAAAGCAGGAGGAAGTGGTAAAGCACGTTGATGTAAAACTTTTGCAGGCTGAGAAAGATTATAAAGTATTTTTACGGAAGAAAAAGGAACAAAAGCAGTTTGTAAATGCTCTAGTATCTGTAAAAGATGTTTCGGTGCTTACTGCTGAACTTGTAAAGGTTCTTATTGCAGAGATTGTACTGAATGAGGACAGATGTATGGAGATAAAGTATCGTTTCCGTTATGGAGAGGATCTGAATTATACAGATTCATTTATAGCGATAGGGAGAGTGAGAAGCGATGCAGGAAGGAGAAGAAAAAATGGCTGATTTGATTATGTATCTGAGACTGTCCATAGAGGATGATGTGAATGCAGATGAGAGTAACAGCATTACCAATCAACGCAGAATCATTCGTGAATATATTAGTGCCCATGAGGATTTACGCACCATGCATTTGATAGAAAAGTGTGATGACGGATATTCTGGCACAAACATGGACAGACCTGCCATGCAGGAGTTATTGGAGCTGGTAAAGGAGCAGAAGGTGGATTGCATTATTGTAAAGGATATGTCACGATTTGCAAGAAATTATCTGGAAACAGGGAAGTATGTGGAACAGATATTTCCGTTTATGGGAATCCGCTTCATTGCCATCAATGATAATTATGACAGCAATGAGTATATCGGGGGCATTGCAGATATTGATGTGCAGTTTAAAGCCCTTTTATACGACTTTTACAGCAAGGATTTGTCCGATAAGATAATTACGGCATTAGATGCCAGAAAGGGTAATGGGATGTTTATCGGTGTGTGTGCTCCCTTCGGGTATCGCAAGTCAGAGGAAAGTATCTATAAAATTGAAGTGGATGAGGAAGCGGCAGAGATAGTCCGCAGGATATTCGATTTACGTATCGGTGGTGCAAAGATTGCAGAGATAGTCCGTATCCTGAATGGGGAGGGAATAGATACTCCTGCAAAATATCTGGAGCGGAAAGGGCTGTATGGAACCTTTTATACCAAGGGTGAGCCTTTGTGGACGGATTATAAGGTAAGTTCCATTTTGAATAATGAGATGTATACGGGCACCTTTGTTTATGGGAAGTATCGTGTAAAGGCGGTCGGGTCCAAGCAGAAAAGGTTGTTGCCTTCTAATGAATGGAAGCGTATTCCAAACCACCATGAAGCCATTGTTACAATAGAGGAATATGAGCAGGTACAGTCCATGAAAGGATCGGTTCCGGCACTGTTTACGCCAGCCGGCAGAAGAGCATCTGTCTACACTGGAAGAGTTGTCTGTTCCTGTTGTGGCAGAAATATGGTATATAAGAAGGACAGGGTAGGAAAAATGCTTTTCCAATGCAATGTGAATTACAGAAAGAAAAATAATTGTGCCCACCGGATTTTTGTGACGGACCTTGATACCATTATCAAAGGTGAGCTGTCCAGACACATATCTGGGCTTGCAGAGCTTAAGATTCTGTTAGATAAGGAAAAGGAACAGCAGAATGAGCGTATTCGTGGAGCAAAGCAACGCCTTAATATGGCGGAAGACACACTTAGAAGATTAGAACTGGAACTTCGTACTGCTTACGAATCCTATGCTAAAGGTATTACAGACAAGGAAACCTATCTGATGCAGAAGGAATCCTATGAAGTAATGATTTCCGGGATTAAGGAGAAGATTGAAGCGCAGAAGGAAGCAGTCTTTGTACTGGAGAACCAGAAGCCATCTGATAACATTGGCTTAAAGTTCTTAGAGGGTAATTCGGAAGTGATAGAGATTACGGATGAACTACTGGATGCACTGCTTGAAAAAATTGTGGTTTATGCAGACAAGACCATAGAATTAAGATGGAAGTTCTCGAACAGAAGCAACTAAGGATTGAGGAAGATAGTATCAGCTTTTGGTAGATTATCTGTCAAAAGCTGATATAATGGAAGGAAAGAAAAAGTTTAAGAAAATGTTGTCAACTACTTGACACAAGAGGGGGAATCTCTGCCTGATATCGAGAAATGTAAGCTCTTAGCGGACATATTTGGAGTGACGCTGGATAATTTGGTAAATTATGATAACGATGAGTATGGATTTGGGGTTCCGCCTAGAGGAAAACATGCTTTTGGCATGGTAACAGTAGGAGACAAAGGTCAGATTGTAATTCCTGCCAGAGCACGAAAAGTTTTTGAAATCCATGCAGGAGATAGATTGCTAGTGCTTGGGGATGAAGAACAAGGCATTGCGATTATAAAGGAACAGGTCAAGGGAACAATGTCATCTTAACTTGATGACATCGGTCAGGGTATCTGTTCCTTTATTAGATCCTGCTGGTGTACGATCTGTTAGTGGAAATGCTTTTTTTAAAAAATGAAAAAAGATAAAAAATTAATGATAATCATTAAAAATATATTGACAAACATGTTCTTGTAAAGTACAATAAGCATGTAATAGTAAATATATAAAGATTGTCGAAGGAGTGTGAATGATATGGATAATCATATTTTTAAATTAGACACGAAAAAATCAGTTAAGAAACATTTTGTGGAAAAAGTTAGTGGGGCTTATGGGTGTGCGTTATTTTTGACTGGAATCACTTCCATTATAGGTGTGGTATTTACAATTAGAGGATTGATTGACCAGCTTTGGAAGGAAGTGGGAATGGCTGAATTTGTACAACGGGAATTTTATTTTCTGGCGATCGTTTGTATTTTTATTGCATTGATAAAGGTTCTGATAGATGAAATGCCGTTTTCGAGAACTTTGAGTTGTAGTATGCGAATGGTGTCTGTATTGTATCTTGTTGGAGCGGTTTTATTTCCAAGATTGCCGGGATATGAATCCTCAGGTTTTCATATTTTATCATTTTCAAGCGATTTTGTGTTGATAGATGGTGCGGTTTTGCAAGTCGGATTGCTTTTGTATATCTTTAGTGTGTTGCTTGAAGAAGGATTCAAGCTACAAAAGGAATTAGATGAGATACTATAGGAGGGTAGGATGGCGATTATATTAAGATTGGATAGAGTAATGGCAGATAGAAAGATATCATTAAATGAATTGTCAGAAAGGGTTGGCATATCAACTGTCAATTTATCAAATTTAAAAACGGGGAAAGTGAAAGCCGTTCGATTTTCTACACTGGATGCAATCTGCGAGGTGCTGGATTGCCAGCCGGGAGATATATTAGAATACCAGACGGAACCCAAAAAGCAAAAGTAACAATTAAACTTAAGTAAGTATGTAAAAGGAACAGGCTGTAAGAGCTGTTCCTTTTATAGTGCGTAAATGGTATTGTTATTTACAAAACGATGTACTAGTTGAGTCCAACAATTTTTTGTGCTATACTATATCGGTCGGGCTTTTCACCCACCATGGAGGATGCAATGCAAAGCATTAATGAAGATATAAAAAATCAAAATTACAAACCAGTATATTTATTATATGGGGAAGAAGATTATTTGAAACGAACCTACCGTGATAAATTGATTAAGGCACTGATTCCGGAAGGGGATACCATGAATCTGACCAGATACCAGGGAAAGAATCCACCGGTTACTGAGATAATAGATACCAGTGAGACTATGCCCTTTTTTGCAGAACGAAGATTGATTGTAATTGAGGAAAGCGGTCTGTTTAAAGGTCAGAATGAGTTAGGTGAATACCTTAAGGGAATGCCGGATACCACTTGCTTCTTATTTGTAGAAAAGGAAGTAGATAAAAGAAATAAACTTTTTAAAAGCGTAAAGGACAAAGGAAGAGTGGTAGAGTTGGTTCGCCAGAATGAAACTACTTTGACGAGATGGGTATTAGGAATCTTAAAGTCCGAAGGAAAAATGATTACTCAGTCAGCGATGCAGACATTTCTTATGCGGACAGGGAGTGATATGGAAAATATCCAGAAAGAACTAGAGAAACTGATTTGCTATACATGGGATAAGCAAGGCATTGAACTTGCCGATGTGGAAGCTGTGTGTACCGTGCAGATACAGAATCGAATATTTGATATGGTTCATGCCATTTCAAGTGGTGACAAGAAAAAAGCACTGTCTCTGTATCAGGACTTACTGGCGTTAAAGGAACCACCTATGCGTATTTTATTTCTCATTGCAAGAGAATTCAACATTTTGTTGCAAGTGAAAGAACTTGCAGGTAGAGGGAATGACGCTTCTTTTATCAGCAAAAAAGTAGGTTTACAGCCATTTTTGGTGGGAAAATATACAGCACAGGCGAGAAAATATACAAAGGAAAGGCTTCGCCATGCAGTAGAAGATTGTGTAGAAGCAGAGGAGAAGGTTAAGACAGGAAGATTGAATGATTCCTTAAGTGTAGAGATGCTCATTGTGAAATACAGTGAAAAAGCAGAGTATTAATAGAAATGCCGGTAAAACCGGCGGAATGAGGATTAATATGGAAAATAATCGAATTAAAGCGAAAGAGGATATGGTACAGTACACAAGAGACATTTGTGAAGCGTTGCAGCAGGCAGATTTTGATAAATTGAACCGTGCAAGAGAAGGTATTTTGAAGTGTGCCGATATTATATTTTCGGATGAGCGAGATAAGATTAACGCCTATAAAATCGTAGCAGCATCTTACAGTGGGGCTTATAATCAGGCAGATATTCTTCCGCTTGCAAAGAAAATTGTAAAAATTGCAAAAGAAATATATCCGAAAAATTCAAGAGAACAGGTTGAAGCATATGATTTGTTGGCGCAGACGAGCTTTGCGGCAGGCAACTATGATGATACCAGAAAATTAGCGGAGGAGCTTTACCGCTATTATTATAAAAAATATGGAAAAGATAACAGGAAAGCAGTAAAGACGTTGCAGCTTATAGGTATGTGCTACTGGAAGACAGGGCAATATCAGGAAGGTGTAGAGTTTTTGGAGGAATGTTATCACGAAGCGTTAGAGTATTATGGGAAAACAGATATGGATACCCTTCAATATCAGAGAACCTATGGAATGGCTGTGTATTATATGGGGGATTCTGTGAGTGCGGCAGAAATTATAAAATCAGCAAATCGGACTGCTCTTAGAGAATATGGTGAAAGTCATTCCTTATATCTGAAGACAAAACAGAGTCTTCAGACGATAAAAGCAGCGAAGGAGCAGGCGGCAGAGGAGCGAAAAAAATATGCAGAATAATCTGGAACGGATTGTGCAACCGTTGCTTCAGTGGTTTCATGGGTCAGCACGAGTGCTTCCTTGGCGTGAACAACCGGAACCATACCGTGTATGGGTGTCGGAAATCATGCTACAGCAGACAAGAGTAGAGGCAGTAAAACCATATTTTGAAAGATTTATGGAGGCTTTGCCGGACGTGGAACGTTTAGCAAAGGCGGAAGAAGAAACACTGCTTAAGTTGTGGGAGGGCTTAGGGTATTACAACCGTGTAAGGAATATGCAGAAAGCAGCCATACAGATCATGGAGCAACATGGTGGACAATTACCGGCGGATTACGATGCATTGTGTGAGCTTTCTGGCATTGGCAGTTATACGGCAGGTGCGATTGCATCTATTGCTTATGGGGTGCAGGTGCCCGCTGTGGATGGCAACGTACTGCGTGTGATTTCTAGAATTCAGGCTTGGGATGATGATATTACAAAAGCAAGCGTGAAAAAGAAAATGGAACAGGAGTTACGTGCAGTTATGCCGGAGCAGGCAGGTGCATTTAATCAGGCATTGATGGAATTGGGGGCAATGGTCTGTATTCCTAATGGTAAGGCGAGATGTGACTGCTGTCCGCTGGCAAAGTGTTGTCTGGCGAACCAAAAGGGTATAGTAGACCATTTACCGGTAAAAAGCCCTAAGAAGCAGAGACGTATTGAGAAAAAAACATTGCTTTTATTAGGATGTGGAGAGGTAACTGCAATTCGGAAACGAAATGTTAAAGGCTTATTAGCTGGTATGTATGAGTTTCCTTTTTTGGAAGGCTGGGTTACGCCAGAGGTGGTAGCAGAGTATTGTAGGGAGAAGGGGGAAACGGTGCTGGATATGAAAGAACTTCCGGCATCAAAACATATTTTCTCCCATGTGGAGTGGCATATGAAAGCATACGGAGTTGAGATAGGCAGCCAGTTGCCAACGCAAGAGGAGTTGTTATTCGTCACAGAAGAGGAAACAAACAGCAAATATCCGATTCCAGCGGCTTTTTCAGCCTATAGGCCTTATCTGAACCGCATGAATATCTGGGCAGATAAGAAATAGAAAATTAGATTAATAAACTTAGATAGTAAGCGAGGAAGGAACAATGAAGATTTTATCAGTAGCAATACCTTGTTATAATTCGCAGGAGTACATGAGAAAATGTATCGATTCTTTGCTTTTAGGCGGAAATGAAGTAGAAATCATTATTGTAAATGATGGTTCAACCGATGATACGCCAAAGATTGCAGACGAATATGCAGCGCAATTTCCCGATATCATAAAAGTTGTGCATCAGGAAAATGGTGGACATGGTGAAGCTGTTAATGCAGGTATTCGCAATGCAACCGGTGTATTCTTTAAGGTAGTAGACAGTGATGACTGGGTAAATGAAGCAGCGTATCATAAAATTTTAGAAACGTTAGAGCGCATGGTGCGTCAGGGAACTTCTCTCGATATGATGATTAGCAACTTTGTATATGAGAAGCAGGGTGTGAAACGTAAGAAAGTGATGCACTATCGTTCGGCATTTCCTAAGGAACAGGTATTTACATGGAATGATGTGAAATTCCTTCATAAGGGACAATATATTTTGATGCACTCTGTTATTTACCGCACACAGCTATTGCGTGATTGTGGATTAGAGTTGCCGAAGCATACCTTTTATGTGGATAATATATTTGTATTCTATCCATTGCCACATGTCAAAACCTTGTATTATCTGGATGTGAATTTCTATCGGTATTTTATAGGTCGTGCGGATCAGTCGGTAAATGAATCGGTGATGATTAAGCGGGTGGATCAGCAGTTAAAGGTGAATAAGCTTATGATTGATTACTATTCACCGAAAAATATTAAGAACCGCAAGCTGAGACGTTACATGACTAATTATTTAGAAATCATGATGGCGGTATCATCCATTATGTTGATTCGTTGTGGAACAAAGGAAGCAATCGAAAAGAAGGTAGAGTTGTGGGAGTATCTGAAAAAGAAAGACAGACAGTTGCATTTTCTTTTGCGATATGGAATCATTGGAAGTAACATGAACCTGCCGGGAAAAGGCGGAAGAAAGATATCTGTGGCAGCCTATAAGGTGACACAGCACATATTTGGATTTAACTAAACAGGATGATTAAAAATAGTAGCGTTATGTATTGAAGAAGGAGATAAGCCGAACATTATTGAATACATAATCGCTACTTACTATAAGAAGACAGGTGATTACGAAGCACCAACAAGGTAGTACATTGTTATTGCCTTCGAATATGTTTAATCAATAATTGTAGCAAAAAAGCATGTGAACAAAATTGTCCGCATGCTTTTTTGTTATTCTGGGAAATTACAACCGTTTATTGTAAAATGTAATGTTTCTTAGTTAGTAGTTTAAAGCCTTTTCTTTCTGGCGTTCACGGCGTTTTGCCATAATAGCATTCCAATCAGCCTTATAAACAATTTCATACATAACAAATGCAAGAATCAAAGCGGTAATTACATCAAACATAGAATGCTGTTTTAAAAATACTGTAGCACAGCAGATAGAAAGCATAAGGATAAAGGAAGGAATGACAACCCACTTCTTATGCTTTAAGCCGTTGGTGTGACAAACTGCAATATGTGTAGCAATGGAATTATAAACATGAATACTTGGGAACAGATTCGTAGAAGTATCCGCTTTCCATAAACCTTCAATCATAGCTGCAAAAATGGTATCACTTTCCAAACTGGCCGGTCTTAAAAGGTGACCATTTGGATATATAGTTGAAACAATTAGGAAAATTGTCATACCGGTAAATAAAAATGCGCAGTTTTTATAATAAGCAGGCACATCCTTGAAGAACTGAATCATAACTACAACTGCTACATACAAAAACCAAAGCAGATATGGAACAATGAAAACCTCAATAAAAGGAATATGGTCATCTATATCCATATGTATAATATGAAAATTCGTGGTAACCTTTTGTTCAAGCCAGCCAAACCATGTCAGATAAATAAACACATAGGATAGCAGGAGTCCATGCTTGTATTTCTGGAACAATGGAAGCAAATACTGTTTTAAATTCTTCATAAAAACCCTCTTTCAATATGAATGCGGAACATCTTGCAAGTTCCTGTCATTTGCCATAACTTTTTTTATCATAGCATAAACAGTTTTTCTTAACAAGTAATGAATAATATTATTAAGAATTTTTTAAATTACAGGACACTGGTTATTTACTTTACGATGTACCTAGATAAAATGTAGAAAAATGTCAACAGGAAGAAGGCAGAAATATAAAAAAACCATAATCTTGCATTTTTTTTTAAATATGACTTGAATTTTATGCTGGAATTAGGTAGAATGAAAATGGTTGTTGATAATTTAACAATCTATTACATTCCATAGTAATTACTCTGTGTATAGTATATTCATTTCTGGGTATGTTTATATGCAGGGAAAATAAATTTTTTAGGAGGAATAAAAAATGGCAGTAAAAGTAGCAATCAATGGTTTTGGACGTATCGGTCGTCTTGCATTCAGACAGATGTTTGGTGCTGAAGGATATGAGGTAGTTGCAATCAACGACTTAACAAATCCTGCAATGTTAGCACACTTATTAAAGTATGACTCTTCACAGGGTAAATATGCTTTAGCTGATACAGTAGTAGCTGGCGAAGACAGCATCACAGTTGATGGAAAGACAATCAAGATTTACGCAGAAGCAGATGCTTCTAAGTTACCTTGGGGAGAAATCGGTGTAGACGTTGTTCTTGAGTGTACAGGTTTCTATGTATCTAAGGCTAAGTCTCAGGCTCACATTGATGCAGGTGCTAAGAAGGTAGTTATCTCTGCTCCAGCAGGAAATGATCTTCCTACAGTTGTATTCAACGTTAACCATGACGTATTAACAAAGGATGATACAATCATCTCTGCTGCTTCTTGTACAACTAACTGCTTAGCTCCTATGGCTAAAGCTCTTAACGATTACGCTCCAATCCAGTCTGGTATCATGTCTACAATTCATGCCTACACAGGTGACCAGATGGTACTTGACGGACCACACAGAAAAGGTGATTTCAGACGTGCTCGTGCAGCAGCTGTTAACATCGTTCCTAACTCAACAGGTGCAGCAAAAGCTATCGGTTTAGTTATTCCAGAATTAAATGGTAAATTAATCGGTTCTGCACAGCGTGTTCCAGTACCAACAGGTTCTACAACAATCTTAACAGCAGTTGTTAAGGGTAAAGACGTAACTAAGGAAGGCATCAACGCAGCTATGAAGGCAGCAGCTACAGAGTCTTACGGTTACACAGAAGAAGAAATCGTTTCTTCTGATATCGTTGGTATGAGATACGGTTCTTTATTCGATGCAACTCAGACAATGGTTTCTCAGGTTGCTGATGATTTATACGAAGTACAGGTTGTATCTTGGTATGACAATGAGAACTCTTACACAAGCCAGATGGTTAGAACAATTAAGTATTTCGCTGAATTAGCTTAATTTTAAGGGTCTTTAAAAATCAGACATGAGAAATTAGTTCTCAAATACAGGACTTAAAAGAGGTCCGGTCTTGTAAGATGAACTTATGGGACTGGGCCTTTTTAGTTCTGTATTATTTGTAAAGTAATATAATTTTGAAAGGAGCATATAAACATGCTTAATAAAAAATCAGTTGATGATATCAATGTAAAAGGCAAAAAAGTATTAGTTAGATGTGATTTCAATGTTCCATTACAGGATGGTAAAATCACAGATGAGAATCGTTTAGTAGCTGCACTTCCAACAATCAAGAAGTTAATCGCTGATGGCGGTAAAGTGATCCTTTGCTCTCACTTAGGTAAACCAAAGGGAGAACCAAAGCCAGAATTATCTTTAGCACCAGTTGCTGCAAGATTAACAGAGTTATTAGGACAGGAAGTAAAATTCGCTGCTGATGCAGAAGTAGTTGGTGCTAACGCTAAGGCTGCTGTTGAAGCTATGAACGATGGCGATGTAGTTCTTTTAGAGAACACACGTTACAGAGCAGAAGAAACAAAGAACGGTGAAGCATTCAGCAAGGATTTAGCTTCTTTATGTGATGTATTCGTAAATGATGCATTCGGTACAGCTCATAGAGCACACTGCTCTAACGTTGGTGTAACAGAATATGTTGACACTGCTGTGGTTGGTTACTTAATGCAGAAGGAAATCGATTTCTTAGGAAATGCAGTAAACAATCCTGCAAGACCTTTCGTAGCTATCTTAGGTGGTTCTAAGGTATCTTCTAAGATTTCTGTTATCAACAACTTATTAGATAAGGTAGATACTTTAATCATCGGTGGTGGTATGTGCTTTACATTTGCTAAGGCTGCTGGACAGGAAATCGGTAAGTCTTTAGTAGAAGATGATTATTTAGATTATGCAAAAGAAATGGTTGAGAAGGCAGCAGCTAAGGGTGTTAAATTATTACTTCCAGTAGATACAGTTGCTGCAAAAGAATTCTCTAACGATGCACCTTTCAGAGTAGTAGAGGGTGACCTTGCGGCAGATGAATTAGGTTTAGATATCGGACCTAAGACAGAAGCTCTTTACACAGATGCATTAAAAGATGCTAAGACAGTAGTATGGAATGGACCGATGGGTGTATTCGAAATGTCTAACTTTGCAAACGGTACAATCGCAGTTGCAAAGGCTTTAGCTGAATTAGATGCTACAACAATCATCGGTGGTGGTGATTCCGCAGCAGCTGTTAATATCTTAGGCTTTGGCGATAAGATGACACACATCTCTACAGGTGGCGGTGCTTCCTTAGAGTTCTTAGAAGGTAAAGAATTACCAGGTGTTGTTGCAGCTAACGACAAATAAGAAAAATAGTTATGATAGTATGTTCCGGCGGGGGATGTAACCTGCTGGAACATCATTGTGTATAGAAGGAGAATTGAATCATGGCAAGAAAGAAAATTATTGCTGGTAACTGGAAGATGAACATGACTCCAAGTCAGGCAGTGAAATTAGTAGAAGAATTAAAACCTTTAGTAGCAAATGATGATGTAGATGTAGTATTCTGTGTACCAGCTATCGACATTATCCCGGCTATGGAAGCTGCAAAAGGCTCTAACATCAACATTGGTGCAGAAAATATGTACTTCGAAGAAAGCGGTGCTTTCACTGGAGAAATCTCTCCAGCAATGCTTACAGATGCAGGCGTTAAGTATGTTGTTTTAGGTCACTCTGAGAGACGCGAATACTTCGCAGAGACAGACGAAACAGTAAACAAAAAAGTATTAAAAGCGTTCGAGCATGGTATTACACCAATCATCTGCTGTGGTGAATCTTTAGCACAGAGAGAACAGGGTGTAACAATTGACTTTATCCGTCAGCAGATCAAGATTGCATTCTTAAATGTAACAGCAGATCAGGCAAAGACAGCAGTTATCGCTTACGAGCCAATCTGGGCTATCGGTACAGGTAAGGTTGCCACAACAGAGCAGGCACAGGAAGTATGTAAAGCTATCCGTGAGTGCATTGCAGAAATCTTTGATGATGCAACTGCTGCAGAAATCCGTATTCAGTACGGCGGAAGTGTATCTGCTGCAAGCGCACCAGAATTATTTGCTCAGGCAGATATCGATGGCGGTCTTGTAGGTGGTGCTTCCTTAAAGCCAGATTTTGGTCAGATTGTAAACTACAACAAATAATTTTTATATCTATAAAAAAGCTGCTTCACTTTATAAGTGGGCAGCTTTTTGTTGATAATCAAAATGAAGAACTGCCACATTGGTGCTAGTATTTGCGTGTGGCACGGAAAGTGTGAGAAAATTTGTTTCGTTCTTAATGAAAAAATCAAGTAGAAGATTTTTTCGCTTCTTTTGTGCAGAGCATTGCAATCAGTACAAAATCAAATGCTGTTGCAAATGCCTTGAAACGGCTTATTCAGCAGAAATTCAGTTATTTGTAAAAGTTGTAACGTGGTGGAAAATAAGACCATTAGGGTTAAATATTTTTTATAGACTTGAAAAAAATATAAGAAAATGTTATTATACCAGTTGTATCCAATATGTGAAATATTGGATATAAGAGCATATTTATAAGGTGACAATGCTGTTGGTTTAGTGTTAAAAGATGGGAGTTGATGAATCGCACGAATAGACATAATAAATATGATTAAATTTTTGAATTATTTTAAATTACAAAGATAGAAGGAGATAAAAAAATATGAATTGTTCAATAAAGACAAAAAGAATTGTAAGTGTGATATTGTGTGTAGCATTGGTAGTAAATACAATTATTATGAGCGGTAAAGATGTATATGCAACAAATGCAAATAACTATGAAAAATATGTATTTGTTGATGGGTTAGAATATGTTGTTGGATTAGATGTAAATAACAATATATATGTCAAATGTGTTACTGACGGATATAGAGGGGAAATGTTATTAGATTCCAGTCTTAATGGTGAAATAATTATTGATGGAAACGAGCAATATGAAATTGAAATAGAGGAATTAAATTATAATGATGATAATTTAGATGTTGTTGTATATGATGAAAATAATAATATAGTAGAGGAATATGATAGTTGTGATGAGTTATTGAAGGATGAGTATGTGGGGCAAGCTTCGATAGCTGTTTCTGGTGGTACGATAGCAGTAGGAAGCTTATTAACGGCACTGTTATATGCTTCTTTGGCAATAACGATTTCTGGAGTGATATGTTATGCTGTTGATGCTGTAATAAAAGATGTAAGAAAAAATTCAAAATATTGTTATAAAGCATACAGAAGACTTAATACTGTATTTATCAATCCCAATGCAATATCTACTCAAACTGCAACTGAAAGAATAAGGAGTGGTGCTGACACATATACATATACCTCAGAATTAGCAGAAAGCATTGTTAGGGCAACTGGATTAGGTGTTACTCCAAGTGAAAATCACAAGGAATGGTATAAAATTGGCTCATATTTTAATCATTATCATACAAAAAATAGAAATGGGGCGCATTCATTTTATGGAATACCAAAATAAATATGAAATAGACAATATTAAGCAAATATCGGTTGATAATTCAAAAGATTTATTAAATTATATTACAATGATTAATGATGGGATTTCTAAAGCTGATATAGTATTTATTTATAGATCACACAACCATATAATGGATAAGAATAAATTAATTGAATGGGTGCAGATGAACTGTAATAGATACGAAAAAGAAATCGAATTAATTGTAAAATCACATGATAGAAAATTGGTTATATCATCAGCAGATAAGAGTGATATACTTGTATTAAATATGAATGATTGTATTCGCAAGGAATTTAATGATAGATTTTATATCTATTATGGCGATTTTAGGTATTGTATAACTGATGAAATGTACAAAAATGAAATGTTGACTGAAGATCCGAGGTATGATCAATATGATTTTGTTTTTGTAAAAGAAGGAAAAGTAATGATGTGGACAAGTATGCATGAGTTGATGATTTTTGCTAATGTAATGGATAAAAGATAATAATGAAGAAAAGAATAAAAATTTGTTTGATAATAATATCTATTATTGCTTCCATAACATTGATAGTTGTTTATATGCAAAATAAATACCTCTTTGTAAAAAGTGATATTCAAACGAAGCAAGTGATAGGAGTAATAGATGGAAAGTTATCTAATTACAATGATATTATTACTAAGTCTAATATAAAAGATTATACGAATGATGAAATAACACATGGGGATCAAATATTGAATTTTGTTAAAGAAATATGCAATGCTAAAGTTGCATACTATGATGCTAGTGATGTTTTAGGAAAGGTGGAAACAGAACAAATAATTTTGGGATTAGAGTGGATGAAAAAGAATCATATTAAATATGTTAATATTAGTTTGAGTAGTAATAAGTATGATAAAGATTTAGATGATTGGATAAGTGAAAATAAAAATGATGTAATTGTTTTTGCAAGTTATAATAATATTGCGAATTCTTTTGATTACCCGGCTATGTATGAAGATGTAATAGGTTCAGGCATTGATAGTAATATTGTAAAAAAAGATAATGATGTTCTTTACTCTAGTAATAATATTATTATCAATTATAATTTTAATAAAAATTACCAAGGAAATTCATATTTATCAATGATTTCATTGTTGGATTTTATTGAAATGAGTAAATAACCAAAGAAGGAATTTATTAAAGTTTAAACCTCTAAACGGATGTGAAATAGTTATAATCTGTTTGGAGGTTTATTGTTTTTCGTTTTGACTGCACTTTGTTGCCACGCAGACTTGGTACTGAATAGTTACGTTGCCATTAAATATTCTGAAAGGTTTTGGTACGAGTTGGATGGTATAGCATAACAACAGAATTTTTTATCAATGGTTGGATAAAAAAGATTCTCTCCATAAGACAGTTGCCAAGACAGCAAAAGTAATTTATAATGAGGAATGATATGGCAAAAAGTAATAGATATGGAATAGGAGAATCGCAAATGAAAGCATCAACCGTAAAAGGAATGAATGATTATTTACCAAAGGAAGTAAGAATGCGTCAGCATTTGCAGGATGTCATTGTAAATACTTACCAGTCCTGTGGATTTGAACGTATTATGACACCAATTATAGAGGATATAGACAATTTGGATAAGAGTGAAGGTGGAGATAACTTAAATCTTATTTTCAAGATTATGAAACGTGGAGATAAGTTGGAAAAGGCAATCGCACAGGAAAAATATGACGAGATTGCAGATATGGGATTGCGTTATGATTTGACATTGCCACTCAGCCGTTATTATGCGAACAATAAAGACAAGCTGATGACACCAATGAAATGTATTCAGGTAGATCGCGTGTATCGTGCAGAGCGTCCACAGAAAGGTCGTCTGCGTGAGTTTATTCAGTGCGACATTGATATTATTGGAACTACTTCCTATACAGCAGAAGTGGAATTAATGAATACAACAGCAAAAGCATTGCTGAATATTGGTCTTAAGAATTTTAAGATTAAAGTAAATGACAGACAGTTACTTCGCAGTATACTGATGACAGCAGGATTTGAGGAAGCACAGCTTGACAGTGTATGTATTACATTTGATAAATTAGACAAAATAGGAGTAGAAGGAGTAAAGGCTGAGTTAGAAGAAAAAGGATTTGCAGGAGAAGCAATCGCAAATCTTTGTAAAGCATTAGAAGTAAAGCCATTTACCATTGAAGCGGCAAGAGAGTTATGTCAGGATACAGAATGCATTGACAGAATGGAGAAAATAATTGCGGCTGCGAAAAAATTTGCGGACGGAAGATATCAGGTAGAATATGAAATGTCTTTAGTACGCGGACAGGGTTATTATACAGGAACCGTATTTGAAATAGAAAGTTTAGACTTTAAAGGTGCAGTAGCAGGTGGAGGAAGATACGATAACTTAATTGGCAAGTTCTTAAATGAATCAGTGCCGGCAGTAGGATTTTCAATTGGATTCGAGCGTATTTTCAGTATTCTTACAGAAATGGGTTATCAGATACCGGATCAGAAAAAGCGTGTTGCCGTATTATTTGATGAGGATGATTTCATGGCAGCAGCAGAAAAAGCAGAAGAGTTGCGTGCGGAATATGATGTGGCAATGTTTGTGAAACCAAAGAAAGTAGGCAAATACTTAGATAAGCTAAAAGACCAGGGATATGATGCATTCTGGAATTATGGACAGTCTGAGGAATTAAAGGAATTGAACTAAGAAATCCGTTGATATAGGAGAATTATCCATGAATAGAAAAGGGAAAAAAAGAGCAGTGATACCAATGTTGTCACTGGTTTTGCTTGTTCTGTTAATGCTGTCTGGATGTAAGGGAAACACACAGATTGTACTGACAACGCCATTGAGTGAGAATGAATTATTCCGCATTGGCAGTGAAGTATGTACGGTGGAGGAAGCAAAGGTATTTTTGGCAACCACACAAAATCAGTATGAAAAGCTGATTAAACCAGACATGTGGGAACAGGACTTTGGTGGTGTTTCACTGGGCGAATATGTGAAAGAAAGTATTTTAGGGCAACTGACACAGATAAAAAGCATGGCTTTGATGGCACAGGAACGAGAGATTACTTTAGATGACTCAGAAACGAAGGTAATAAAAGCAGCAGCAAAAGAATATTACCAGTCGTTGACTGCGGAGGAACTTAGCTTTTTAGGCATTACTTTAGAACAGGTAGAAAAACTTTATACACAATATGCACTTTCTGAAAAATTATATGAGGAAGTGACAGCAGATGTGGATACCGAAGTGAGTGATGATGAAGCACGAAGTATTACTGTGCAGCAAATATACATTCCTAAGACAAATGCAGACGCCAAAACACAGGCACAGGAAGCACACGGAAAAGTAATGGAGGAAGGTGCGGATTTTGAAGCCATTGCGTTGACATATAATGAAGATGGCGAAACGGTAGCATCTTATCGCAAAGGTGCTGCGGAAACAGCCTTAGAAAATGTAGTATTTAATCTTGATATTAATCAAATCAGTGATGTGGTAGAAGGCGAGTCTGGCTATTACATTGTGAAATGCATCAGCAGTTTTAACCGAGAGGAAACAGATGCCAATAAGGCGGAAATTATTGCGCAGAGAAAAACAGTAGCTTTTGAAGCGGTATTTCAGGAATTTATCCAGCAGCAGCCATCACAATTTAATGATGAACTCTGGAAAAAGCTGGAATTACAGTCAGATGGTGCTGTTTCTACGTCTAATTTTTTTGATATTTATAATCAGTTTATGGATGTAGAATAATTGCAAGCAGAAAGTCAGAAGGTGGTATTCTGGTTTTCTGCTTGTTTTATATACTTAGTACAGGGTACATTAAATGACTACCATCTAATCCCAGTTCATAAAAAATTTAGAAACTCAATAACCCCTTGAAACAAGCGGTTTTCACATGTTTTGTTAGCACTCAATCAAAATGAGTGCTAATTTTTTCTTGACTTTTAAAGTTTGCAGGCTTACACTATATTTTGTGAAAAGGATTTATCCAGACAATAAAGCACGTGGAAGGTGCTATGAAACCATCCAATATGGTTGGACATAAGAAATATATATTTTTAAGGAGTGATTTTGTTATGGCAAATAAGCATGGTAATTTATCAATTAATAGCGACAATATTTTCCCAATTATCAAGAAGTGGTTATATTCCGACCACGACATTTTTTTCAGAGAATTAATTTCTAATGGATGTGATGCGATCACAAAGTTAAAGAAATTAGATATGATGGGCGAATATACTTTGCCGGATGGATATGAACCAAAGATTGAAGTATTGTTAAATCCAGAAGAAAAGACTATCAAGATTATAGATACTGGTCTTGGTCTGGATGCAGAGGAAGTGGAAGAATACATTAATCAGATTGCATTTTCCGGAGCAACTGATTTTATTGAAAAATACAAAGACAAAACAAACGAAGACCAGATTATCGGTCATTTTGGATTAGGTTTCTATTCTGCATTTATGGTGGCAGATGAAGTGCATATTGATTCCCTTTCTTATAAAGAAGGTGCAACACCAGTACATTGGGAATGTGATGGCGGTACAGAGTATGATATGACAGAGGGAACAAAAGATACAGTTGGTACAACAATTACATTGTTTGTAAATGAAGACTGCTTAGAGTTTGCTAATGAATATCGTGCAAAAGAAGTAATTGAAAAATATTGTTCTTTCATGCCAACTCCAATTTTCGTAAAGAAAGAAAATGGTGAACCGGAATACGAAACAATCGATGCAGCAGATAAGACAGAAAAAGATACTGTAATCGAAACGATTGTAGAGGAAGCAAAGACAGAAGAAAAAGAAAACGAGAATGGTGAGAAAGAAATCGTAGAAGTTTCTCCACGCAAGGAAAAGCTTAAGATTTTAAAGAGACCAGTAGCAATCAACGATACAAATCCATTATGGATGAAACATCCAAATGAATGTACCGAAGAAGAATACAAGGCATTTTACCGCAAGGTATTCCGTGATTTCAAAGAGCCTTTGTTCTGGATTCATTTGAATATGGATTATCCATTTAACTTAAAGGGTATTTTGTACTTCCCTAAGATTAATACTGAGTACGAATCAATTGAAGGAACCATTAAGTTATACAATAGTCAGGTATTTATTGCTGATAACATCAAAGAAGTTATTCCAGAATTCCTGATGTTGTTAAAAGGTGTGATTGATTGTCCGGATTTACCATTAAATGTATCAAGAAGTGCATTGCAGAATGATGGTTTTGTAAAGAAAATTTCTGATTACATTTCCAAGAAAGTCGCTGACAAGTTATCCGGAATGTGTAAGACAGAAAAAGAAAATTACGAGAAATACTGGGATGATATTGCTCCATTTATCAAGTTTGGTTGCTTAAAGGATGATAAGTTCTGTGAAAAGATGAATGATTATATTCTCTTTAAGAATTTAGATGGCAAGTATATGACACTTCCAGAACTGATTAAGGTTGAGGAACCGGAAGTAGAGGTAGTGGAAGATGCTGAAAAAGCTGACGAAAATGCAGAGGAGAAAGCGAAGAAAAATATCTTCTATGTGACAGATGAGCAGCAGCAGAGCCAGTACATCAATATGTTTAAGGAAGAAGGCATGGATGCAGTCATCTTAACACATAACATTGACCAGCCATTCGTACAGCAGATTGAAAGCAAAAATGAAGGAATTCATTTCCTGCGCATTGATGCAGACCTGACAGAAGAATTAAAAGATACTTCTGTTGAAATTGATGAAGAAGCATTGAAAGCTGATACAGAAACATTAACAGAAGTGTTTAAGAAGGCGTTAGGTAAAGAGAATCTGACTGTTAAGGTGGAAGCACTGAAAAATGCATCGATTTCATCCATGATTACAGTATCGGAAGAATCCAGACGTATGCAGGATATGATGAAAATGTACAATATGTATGGCATGGATCCGAATATGTTTGGAAGCAGCGAAACACTTGTTTTAAATACAAACAACCAGTTAGTGCAGTATATTCTTGCAAACAAAGATGGTGAGAATGTAAATATGTTCTGTGAACAGTTATATGATTTAGCTATGCTTAGTAATCAGCCGTTAGCACCAGAAGCAATGACTAAGTTTATTGCAAGAAGTAATGAGATTATGATGTTATTAACAAAATAAAGATACAAGTTGCCTCGGAGAGAATTCTCCGGGGTGTTTTTATAATAATGGAGTGTGCTTACAAATCAGAATTTTCAGGTACACTCATGCAAAAAGGATGGAAATACCATTAAAACTGTGATATACTTTTAAAGATTAGGCAATATACCGAGAGCAATGTCAGTTTGAAACGAAAGTGAGGACAAATTGTGATTAACAAGTTAGTAAAAGAAATTCAGGCAAAAAAAGCACCGATTGTGGTGGGATTAGATCCAATGTTAAATTATGTACCAGAGCAGGTGCAGAAAGCAGCCTTTGCAGAGTTTGGTGAAACATTAGAAGGTGCAGGAGAAGCAATTTTCCAGTTTAACAAAGAGATTGTAGATAAAACATATGATTTGATACCGGCAGTAAAGCCTCAGATTGCTATGTACGAGCAGTTTGGTATTCCAGGGATGATTGCATTTAAGAAGACTGTGGATTACTGTAAGGAAAAAGGTCTGGTAGTAATTGGCGATATTAAAAGAGGAGATATTGGTTCAACCTCTGCTGCCTATGCTGTAGGACATGTTGGTGAAGTGCAGGTTGGCGGTAATAAATTCGTTCCGTTTGCAGAAGATTTTGTTACTGTCAATCCATATTTAGGTTCTGATGGTATTCGTCCATTTATGGATGTCTGTAAAACAAGAGATAAGGGTATGTTTATTCTTGTTAAAACCTCCAATCCATCCAGTGGAGAATTTCAGGATCGCTTAATTGATGGTAAGCCACTGTATGAGCATGTAGCAGAACAGGTGGCACAGTGGGGCGAGGAGCATATGGGTGAGGCTTACAGCTATGTAGGTGCCGTAGTTGGTGCAACTTACCCGGAGATGGGAAAAGTTCTTCGTAAAGTGATGCCAAAAACTTACATCTTAGTACCGGGTTACGGTGCGCAGGGCGGAAAAGGTGAAGATTTAGTGCATTATTTCAATGAAGATGGCTTAGGTGCAATTATCAATTCTTCACGCGGTATTATAGCAGCCTATAAGCAGGAACAATATGCAAAATTTGGTGCGGAGAATTTTGGTGATGCATCCAGACAGGCAGTGATTGATATGTTAGAAGATATCAATGGTGCATTAGTTAGAGCAAAAAATTAATGAAAACAATTATAAGAGAGGAACGTTATGGCAAAGTATAAAGAAACAGCAGTGATTAGTAGCCAGGAACAGATCGGTTCTGACATTTATAGTATGTGTCTGCGTACAAAACAGATTGCAAAAGAGGCAAAGGCTGGTCAGTTTGTAGCTGTATATTGTAAAGAAGGAAGCCGTTTACTTCCAAGACCAATTAGTATATGCGAGATAAACGGTGATGAATTGCGATTGGTATATCGAATTGCCGGTAAAGGTACGGAAGAATTTTCAAAGATGGAAGCTGGTACAGAATTGGAGCTTGTTGGACCGTTAGGTAATGGTTTCCCAAAAACAGAGGGGAAAGCGTTAGTTATCGGTGGTGGAATTGGTATTCCGCCTATGCTGCAATTAGCAAAAGAACTGACAGGAGAAAAGAGCATTGTAGCAGGTTATCGCGATTTCTTATTTTTGGATGATGAGTTATCGAAGTATGGTAGCGTTTATGTAGCAACAGATGACGGCTCCGCAGGAACAAAGGGAACTGTTATTGATGCAATAAAAGCCAACCAGTTACAGGCAGATGTAATTTATGCTTGTGGTCCAATGCCAATGTTAAAGGCAGTAAAGGCATATGCGGAAGAACAGAAGATACCGGCGTGGATTTCTTTAGAGGAACATATGGCGTGTGGAGTTGGAGCCTGCTTAGGCTGTGTAGTAAAGACAAAGCACAAGGACGAGCATACACATGTAAATAATACAAGAATTTGTTTAGAAGGTCCGGTATTTAACAGCGAGGAGGTGGAGATCTAATGAATACTTCTGTAACATTAGCAGGTGTCACATTAAAGAATCCGGTTATGACAGCTTCCGGTACATTTGGTTCCGGCGCGGAATATAGTGAATTTGTGGACTTAAATAATCTGGGCGCAGTAGTAACAAAAGGTGTAGCGAACATTCCGTGGGCTGGGAATCCATCGCCTCGTGTAGCAGAGACATATGGCGGTATGATTAATGCAATCGGTTTGCAGAATCCGGGAATTGATGTATTTGTAGAAAGAGACATTCCATTTTTAAAGAAGTACGATACAAAAATTATTGTAAATGTATGTGGAAGAACAACAGAAGACTATTGTGAAGTAGTGGAGCGATTAGCGGATCAGCCGGTTGATATGTTAGAGATCAATATTTCCTGTCCAAACGTAAAGGAAGGCGGCATTGCATTTGGTCAAAATCCAAGTTATGTAGAAGCTATCACAAAAGAAGTGAAAAAATATGCAAAACAGCCAATTATTATGAAACTTAGTCCGAATGTGACAGATATTACTGAGATGGCGAAGGCAGCAGAAGCAGGTGGAGCAGATGTATTATCTTTAATCAATACATTAACGGCTATGAAGATTGATATTCATAAGCGCACATTTGCAGTGGCTAACAAGACAGGCGGTTTATCTGGTCCGGCAATTAAGCCTGTGGCAGTTCGCATGGTTTATCAGGTATCAAAAGCTGTTAATCTTCCTATTATTGGTATGGGTGGCATTATGACAGGGGAAGATGCCATTGAGTTTTTAATGGCTGGTGCTACAGCCGTTTCCGTTGGAACAGCTAATTTCCATAATCCAATGGCAACACAGGAAGTAGTTGATGGAATTGAAGCATATATGAGAAAATATAATGTAGAAGATATTCATGAGATTATTGGATGTGTAGAATAAGCAAGAGGCTTTTTGCTACGTTTAGGTAGAGTGCTCATACGTTTAAGTAGAGTTGCTTGTAAATTTTGTTGTATCATGTATAATAAAATCAACTTATGTTTGAAGGGAAAGAAACATAAGAGTATAAATGGGGTTTATACAAATATGATTGCATAGAAGGGAATGCAGTCATGCAGATGAGGGAACTTAATAAGGGTATTTGAAAATAGAGGGAATGAGGGCCCTCTATTTTCGTGTGCTATAGATGAAGTATGTAGCAAAAGGTTGTATTCGATATGGGAGGAAAAATGACATTACAGCAGTTAAGGTACATAGTGGCAGTAGCGGAAACCGGCAATATCACAGAAGCAGCCAAAAGGCTGTTTATTTCACAACCGAGTCTTACCAATGCCATCCGTGAGTTAGAGAAAGAAATGCAGATCACAATTTTTAATAGAACCAATAAAGGAGTAACCGTTTCAAATGAAGGTGATTTGTTTCTCTCCTATGCGAGACAAGTATTAGAGCAGGCAAATCTTATGGAAGAAAAATTCCTGAATATAAAGGAGCGCAGACCATATTTTTCGGTGTCCTGTCAGCATTATTCTTTTGCAGTAAATGCTTTTGTAGATATTATTCATGAATTTGATGCATCCCAATACGATTTTACGTTAAGGGAAACACAGACACATGAAATTATAGAAGATGTGAGTCATTTAAAAAGTGAAATTGGTATTTTGTATGTTTCACCAAAGAACGAAGAAGTGATTATGAAAATAGTGAAGCAAAATGATTTAAAATTTGAAGAATTATTTACGGCAAAACCACATGTATTTATTTCCTCCAAACACCCACTTGCAGAAAAGAAAATGATAACGCTCGATGACTTGGAAGAATATCCGTATCTTTCTTTTGAACAGGGAGAATATAACTCTTTTTATTTTTCAGAAGAAATTTTAAGCACATTGGATCGAAAAAAAAATATCAAGGTTCGTGACAGGGCAACATTATTTAATCTTGTAATCGGTTTGAATGGATATACTGTCAGTTCAGGAATTATCAGCAAGGAATTGAATGGAGAAAATATTGTAGCCAGACCGTTGCTGGTAGAAGAATATATGCGGATTGGAACAATTACGCAGAAGAATATGCCGCTTAGCAGATATGGAACAGCATATATGGAGGCTTTGGAAAGGCATATTAAAAACTGTGACAATACATAAGTATTTATAGAAAAACAGCGATTGAAATAGCTTGAAACTATTTCAAACCGCTGTTTTTTTGTATTTTTCAAAAGACCAAACAAAGTCTATACTGTTAAATAACAGTAAAACAAGGAGGTCAATTATGAAAAGTGCAGTTGTAGGTTTTCCGAGAGTGGGAAAATTAAGAGAATTAAAATTTGCATCCGAAAAATATTTTCGCGGTGATATTTCAAAGACACAATTAACAGAGGTGGCAAATGAAATAAAGATAGAAAATTGGAAACGTCAAAAAGATCAGGGGATACAATATATATCTTCTAATGATTTTTCGTATTATGATGGAATGCTTGATGTAACAGTATTACTTGGTACGGTGCCAGAGTGCTATAAAAAACTGAATTTGGATGAACTAGATACTTATTTTGCTATGGCAAGAGGCTATCAGGGAAAAGAAGGTGATGTGCCTGCATTAGCCATGATGAAATGGTTTAATACGAATTATCATTACATTGTGCCGGAGTTAGGAAAAGATACCTGCATTCAGTTATTCGGAACGAAACCGTTTGATGAGTTTTTAGAAGCTAGAAAACAGGGATTTGAAACAAAGCCGGTAATAATTGGTCCATTTACATTTCTAAGTTTAGCGAGATATTCCGATAATAAGAAAGCAGCAGATTTTGTGGAAGATATCAGCAAAGCATATAGTCAGTTGTTGACAAAGTTTAGTGAACTGGATGCAGAATGGGTTCAGTTAGATGAGCCTGCTCTGGTAAAAGATTTATCAAAAGAAGATATTTGTTTATTTGAGACTTTATACAAGGCTATTTTAGCAAATAAAGGGTCTGTTAAAGTATTACTGCAAACATATTTTGGGGATATCAGAGATTGCTATGTAAATGTTAGTAAGCTGGATTTTGATGGAATAGGATTAGATTTTCTTGAAGGCAGAAAAACATTAGAATTAGTACGGAAGCATGGTTTTCCGGAAGAAAAGATTTTGTTTGCAGGCTGTGTGAATGGAAAAAATATCTGGAAGTGTAATTATGAAAAAGTACTTGGAATATTAGATGAGTTAAAAAAGTATGCGAAAAATATAGTTTTATCAACCTCATGCTCGTTGCTTCATGTGCCATATTCTTTAGAATATGAAACAAAGCTTGGTCAGGATATTAAGCAACATTTTTCATTTGCCATTGAAAAGCTGGAGGAATTGCATGAATTAGGTGTATTGACAGAATGCGAAGATTATACAAAGGAAAAGGAATACCTTGAGAATCAGCAGATTGTAACAAGTGAAAGATGTTATCAGGATGCGAAGGTAAGAGAAGAAGCTGCAAAATTGCCGGATAGTATTTTTACAAGAAATCCAGAGCGAAGTGAGCGCCAGAAGATACAAAAGGAAGCGTTTGGTCTACCATTGTTACCGACTACAACAATCGGTTCTTTCCCGCAGACACCAGAAGTAAAGAAGAACAGAAGCAGTTACAAAAAAGGTGAAATTGACAAGGCTGAATATGATAAGCAAGTATTTGTGTTTATTGAACAATGCATTAAGCAGCAGGAAGAAATTGGATTAGATGTATTAGTTCATGGTGAATACGAAAGAAATGACATGGTTGAATTCTTTGGTGAGAATTTGGCAGGATATGTATTTACTGAAAAAGCCTGGGTACAGTCTTACGGTACAAGATGTGTAAAACCGCCAATTATATTTGGAGATATCAAAAGAATTTCACCGATTACTGTTGAATATTCTGCTTATGCACAGAGCTTGACGGATAAGCCTGTTAAGGGAATGCTGACAGGTCCGGTAACGATATTGAACTGGTCTTTCACAAGAGAAGATATTTCTTTGAAAGAAATGGCATACCAGATTGGAATTGCGATTCGTGAGGAAGTGTTGGATTTAGAAAAAGCAAACATTGGTATTATTCAGATTGACGAAGCCGCTTTGAAGGAGAAATTACCAATTCGTCGAAGTGACTGGTACAGTGAATATCTTGACTGGGCAATCCCTGCATTCCGTTTATGCCATAGCGGAGTGAAGCCAGAGACACAGATACATACTCATATGTGCTACAGTGAATTTGATGAGATTATTCAAGATATTGATAATATGGATGCCGATGTAATATCCTTTGAGGCTTCCAGATCAAAGCTTACAATATTGGATGCCATTCAGAAAAATGGATTTGAGACAGAGATTGGACCAGGTGTATATGACATTCATTCGCCGAGAATTCCTTCTGTAGAGGAAATCAAGAATGCGCTTGGTAAAATGCTTGATAAAATTTCGGTGGAGAAGCTTTGGGTAAATCCGGATTGTGGATTAAAAACGAGGGGAGTTGCTGAAACAAAGCCTAGTCTTATCAATCTGGTGCAGGCGGCAAAGGAATTAAGGGAACAGAATTAGAAATTAAAACTCTCTTATAACCCTATAGTAACAGTTCAGCCTTGTAATTTATCCAACGGGTATTACACCGGCTAAAATATAGCCGGTGTGCCCATGAATAACTTCTTTAGATTTTCGATAATCCCCATATTTCTTTTCTTAAGGGTTTCTATGACTGTCATGATAGAA
>JBGVMW010000015.1:0-18622 GCA_045125095.1 Lachnospiraceae bacterium | reverse complement strand
TAAGATTCGACACCTTAATTTTACCACAACTGGATGCTCTTTTTCTATTCACTTAACAAATGAAATGCAATAAACAGTTTAAACACAGTAACTTTGTGACTTTGAGCCGCTTTCACCGTACAACGGTGAATAATTCAGGCTAAATATTATTATCTTTCAGAACTCCGTGATTGGTTTCCTCAATACCAGGTAGAAAGTGAAAACATTAATAAAGACAAACTTTTTATGTTAACAAAAAATATGCACTGATCATACAGAAGCTATCAATGAGTATTTTTTATTTCAAACATTCTCCTAACAAATTCAAGTATTTCTAACTGTTCAATTCCTGTTTAGCTAACATATATATTACCATAAAAATGATACTGGGGTCAAAAGCCCCCTATAGTACCTTGAAAAGTTCATATATTTTGTAGTAAATAGAAGCACAAACAGATAAAATGTTGTATACTAGAGATATCTTAAGAAAGAAGGTACTTACTATGTCATTCAAAGAAAATACTTGCCAGCAAATATCATTTACAGATAGTTTCTCAGGATTAACTGCCAGAGAACAAAAAGCATTGGAAAGATCCTGGGCAAAAATCTTTGCCGATGAGATATTTCCTGCCATTGATGAAAAGCGTTTTTCTGTCTTATATAGCGATAAGGCATCCAGACCCAATACTCCTGTCAATGTGATTGTCGGTGCACTAATCATCAAGGAACTTTTTGATTATTCTGATGATGAAATGGTTGAAAATCTCATGTTGGATTTTCGAATTCAGTATGCTCTGCACACAACAAGTTTTGAAGAGCAGCCTTTGAGTGACAAAACATTGAGCCGCTTTCGCAAGAGATGTTATGATTATGAAACACTTCATAACAAAGATCTCTATCATGACTGCGTGAAAGATTTAAGTACTTCCATTGCAAAGCTGATGGGCATCAGTGGTAAAATCAGACGTATGGATTCCATGATGATCGAATCTAATATTCGTACACTAAGCAGGATGGAACTGATATACACCTGCATTGCAAAGTTGGCGATGTATGTGAATAAAATTAATGCTTCAATTTTGCCTGATGATTTAAAACATTATATCGACCCTAATGATTTTAACAGAGTGATTTATCACCAGCGCAGTACTAACGCAGACGAGCGTATGAACCAACTCTTATCAGATGCAGATAAACTTCTTGCTTTGTGTGAATCTGATTACAATACTTCAACAGAGTATGAGCTGTTTATCAGATGCCTGTCAGAACAGACCATTGTTGAAAATAAAAAACGCAGACTCCGCACAAAAGAAGACGGCGGAATGAAATCATCTATGATGCAAAATCCTTCTGACCCGGAAGCTACGTTCCGAAGCAAGGCAGGAAAAGAATATCGTGGATATGTGGCAAATTTTGAAGAGACTGTTGGAAAAAACGGTTCTGTTGTAACAGAGTATCAATATGAACAGAATAATCACAGTGACAGTCAGTTTATCCGGGAACATCTGGAACAAATGGATAAACAGGAAGAGCATAATGTTATAGTTACAGATGGTGCATATAGTGGAACAGAAAATACCCGGCTTGCAGCTGAGAAAAACATAGAACTGATTACCACAAGCCTGACAGGAAAAGCAGCTCCGGATATCCTTGCAGATTTTGAGTTCAATGAAGAAGGAACAAAAGTTCTCCGATGTCCGGCGGGTCATGCACCAAAAAGCTGTTCCTATATGAAACAAAGCAATCAGTGTGCAGTTTCTTTTCAGCATAATCAGTGTGCCAACTGTCCGTATCAGGAACAATGTAAACCAAAAATTTTTAAGCATGTTGCAAAAATAGTAACTTCTAAAGCAGCACATGAACGTGCGAAAATCCAACGTAAGATGGATAGTGAAGAATTCAAAAATTATGCAAGACTCCGTAATGGAGTGGAAACTGTTCCGTCAAACATCCGTAAAAACTACCATTTAGAAAAGATACCACGTGGTAAACAGCGTGGAAAGTTCTTTTTTGGTTCCAAAATAGCAGCATTAAATTTCAGAAAACTCTTCAATTATTTGAAGGGTCTGGGAAGTTATGCCCAAAATCCGGTACTTGTATAAAACAAGGCAGGGAATCCCTGACATATAACCCTAAAAATCGGATGAAATACTACAAAATATGAATTTTTCAAGGTACTATAGGAATGAGGGTGAATTTATTTATGGTTTTGACCCCGGTATCATAAAAATGGAAATTAATAAAGAGGACGACACTAAAACCTTGTGCACTCTAACACTTCTATCATTCGTTTATCCCGCCTTATACCCCAATCCGCGAACTACTTTTACATACTTTGGTTCTCTTGGGTTGTTCTCTATTTTTTCTCTAATATGGCGGATACGCACTGCTATAACATTCTCTGCGCCAATCGGTTGCATTTTCCATATTTCTTCATAAATCTGATTAATAGAAAAAACTCTTCCAGGATCCCGTATCAACAATCGTAATATTTTATATTCTACGGGTGTCATTTTGATATTTTTATCATCAACCATTACTGTTTTATTTTTATCATCCAGAACTAAATCACCTATTCTATATATATTCCCAAGATTTTCACAAAGAGTCTTTAATTCTGTATATCTACGCAACTGCGCTTTTACTCTTGCCAATAAAACCAATGGACTGTCATAAACTGTCACATAATCATCTGCCCCTACATTCAATGACATAATCTTGGCAGTTTCTGCTGTCTGAGCAGATACGACTATTATAGGGATAATAGTACTCTTTCTAATATGTTGAATTATTTCTATACCCTTCCCCAAGCCACTTCCTTCTAATTCAAGTTCCACGAGAATCAAGTGGATATTATCATATCTTATCAGAGATAATAGTTTCTCCAGCGTGGAAGCCTTTATCATATTGTATCCTTCTCTCTCAAACAAAGGTTTCTTAATTTCTGCTACGTCTGTAGTATTATTGAATACTGCAATATTCTTATTCATGTGCTCTGTGCTTTCTCCTTTCACAAGTGATATTTCATGTAATAGGTTATTACTCATTCAAACAAAATCTCTTACGATTTCTATCCTTCAATTTATTTGATGAACTATTAGGAGAAAAAGTTTCAACAATTATAATTTTTTTAATTTGCACTCATACTCATCTTCATTTTCCTCTAACCTCAATACAATCTTTAGCACCTCGCCCATAAATATGTATGTTATAACCATTTAAAATTACAAAATCACCTTTACATTCTAAAATGTCTTTCATAATGTGGTTATCCCAATACTGTTTCTACTAGTATTATACTTGACTTTTACAGCCGGCGAACTGCTGCCATATGACAGTTCGCCGTAAAACCAATAGTACAATGTCCTTCTTATCTACTTTATCATCTCGCTCCTCTATTCTTTTCAGAAACTACCCTTCCAGAATCATCTCTTACACCATAGTGTTTCTTACGATACTGATATTCAGCCATAAATTCATCATACACATCCATTTTATAACGAATACTCTTCATCTTTTCTGCCGTATATCCCATACGCTGACAGTACGCAGCATACTCTGTAGTATAATCATCTGTAGGCACAGGCAGAAGTGTAGCACGTTCTTCCATAGACAGCTTGGTATAATCAATCACTTCCGGAACAACCTCAGCATCATCTGGTACTGTTTCTTCTATCTCAAAAATTTCAGTCTCTGCTTCTTCTGATACTACAATAGTCTGTGACTCATCTACTGAATCAGTCTGAATCTCTACAATCTTAGAAGCCTCTACAGTCTCAGAAATCAGCTCCTGTATCTCTTTTTCTGTCTCCCTTAATTCCGCAAATTCCTCATACGACATAATCTCTTCCTTCGCCTCCTCCAAAGTTACATCTACTGTATCTCTGTATTTGACATCTTCCAGATAATCCATATACTCCCACTTCCATTTATGAGTGGTACCGGAAAGTTCTCTTAACGCATCATCCCAAAGTACTCCTGCTCTGGCAGTTTTTTCTTGATACAGCTCTACTACCTGATGATGCTCAAATTCTTCTCTGGTCATAATCGGTGAGGTAAGTTCTTCTTCTGTAAATCCACCTGCATCATTCACATTTATAAACTGTGATTCCAGATAATCCACATAATTTCTATTCCAGTCCTCCCGTTCAAGCTCCTTTCTACAATAATCCTGCTGAATACTATTTCGGTTGAATGCCAGCTTTCTTTTTCGTGCAAGAAGCTCTCTCTGCTTCCGCTCCTCCTGTAGCTGTTTCTCCTTCCTTGCAGCTTCTTCACAAGCAAATGCTTCTGCTCTCATTCTTGCTTCTTCCTCTGCAATTCTGCGAGCCTCTTTTTCTGCATTACGCTCTGCCACAATCTTTGCAATTCTCTCCACAAGTTCTGCCTTACCATAACCCTCTCCCAGCTTATTTCCTCGAATCCCCTGCTTCATATCCGGTGTGGAAAATGTCACTGTTTTATTCGTCACACGACTCTTCCAGTTATACATAAATTGCAGACATTCCACCAACTGCTCAAAGGAATCCACGAAAGGCAACAGCTTGTCTATGGTATCCCGAATCAGCTCTCTGTCGGAAGTAACGCCCACTCCGTCTTTTGCATTTTGATTCATCAGACGCTTTTCCACCCAATAGTTGTCCGTATGCTTTTTGGCAAGCAAATTCACCTGCCCAAAGCCCAGACGGATGCACTTCTCCATCACCCATTTCTTTGCATGAAACATCATCTTCCCGGTGCTTTTGTGCTTACAGCCCTGCTTCCATTCACAAGACTTATCATGCCATTTGTTCTGCTTTCCAGCATACTTTCTAACGGAATTGATAACCATGTGAATGTGCATATTCTGACTGCCATTGTGACCATCCGAATGCACTGCAACCACTGCCTGATGCCCCTGTGCGAATACCGAAAGCCACTGCTTACCAAATTCCAACGCCTGCTCCATGGTAATGGGATCATTTGGCTCAAAGCTGATGATATAATGATGCGCCTTTACATCCTTTATAGAATTGTTCTTACCATACAGACGGTTTACCTCGATACATTCCGCACCAAAGCTGTCTACATCACAGTTCACACCTGCAATCAGATAATTCTCACGCTCCTGTATTCTGCCCTTTTCATCCAGAACAGGTTTGTTGGTATACTCATCAAACTGGCAGGTGAGATACTCCACCGCCGAGGAATAGAATCTGTTCTTTACTGAAATATGCTTTAAAATCGCCATTAACTTTCACCATCCTCTCTGCTTTTACGCCTGCGTTTCTTTCCACAGGCAACATCCTCCAGCGCAGGAAGTATTTTAAATTTTAAATCCAACAGTTCTCTTATGGCTTCCTTTAATTCATAATAAATGCTATAAAAATCACCGCCACCATCTAAGTGCTTTGCTATTTGATTTAGGTTAGAGCCAATCTTGCCAAGCTGCATGGAATATTCCTTTAGCAGACTGGCATCACCATAACAGGGAAGCTTTCTCCCCAGTGCACATCTCCTGATATATTCCGATGTGCTAAGCCCGGTTTTTCTTGCCTTTGCTTTAATCTCTTCCTTGTCCTCTACGGATATACGCATGGACATCAGAACCATGTTCTCTTTCTTTTTATCTGTATTTCTCATAAATTTCTCCATTCCGATACGCAAAGGAGCAGGCAATAAATACCTGCTCCCTCGTACCTACAAAATATAAATTGTTAATTGCCATTCCAATTGAATAATTAAACTGCCGGATACGGCAGATGGTTTTCCCCGATGCAAATTCTGCATCTCCCCTCCCGTGCATAGCCTCGCTCCCCTAAGGTCGCTCACCAATACGTTCGTTGCACTCACGGATATTTCCTTTAGAAGTCTGTTGCGGCTCGTTATATCTGCTCGCCGAATATATGAAAATGTGTCATACACCTGTCTTACAGAAATCTGCTAATCACATTTCTCATAAGAAATCCTGCTATAGCCTCCGCATCATTTTCCTTAAGAAATCCTTCTTTCGCTGATGCGTGCCGACCTAAGTCGGCATAGGCTCCGGATACGTCGCATAAAGTAGAGCAAGTTCCGCCCTGTATATACACGGGCAGGAACTTGTTGGGGATTTGACATCCCCAAGCCCCAGCTTCTACCGCCTTATGGTCATAAAAATAAAGCCTGCAAGCAGACTTTATTTTTTGCCAAAGGCTTGGCAGCATAGCACTGAGCATAAATCTTTACCTTATCCATAAAGAAGGAATAATGCACTCCCTCAAAGGTAAAAGAAATCCGCTCCTTATGCCACAGATAATCACGGAACTCCTTACGCTCTGCACCAAACAGGGTAAGTGGCACGCCTGCATATAATTCCACATGAAAAGCTGCTGTCTTTCCCTGATACTGCAACTCCTTGGCAATCCCTGCAAGAGTCAGCAGAAAATAATTCTCATTCTCTGTCTTGGTTGCCTGCTTTCCAAGTCTGCCCTGTCCTACGATATACTTTTTCCCTTTATACTCCAAAAGTCCGTTCTTGGTAAGAGGCTCATAATCCACCGGAACTATAGAAGTCTCCATAAAAGTATGCTCTCCCTTAATGGAACTCCAGCCATGATCCAGTGCAATTTTAACAGGTGCCATAGTTGTTTCAGTCATAAATAAATTTTCTCTCATAAAATCCTCTCTTTCTCCGGCATAATAACCGGTCTGCATCATATTTTTGTTTTGTGTTGCAGTCGCTCCTGCATTAGTGATACTTGTAAACAATCTCTCCATAAATAACCTCCTCCGCAAGCTGTTTTGCCTGCTCTCTTATTTTCCACATTTCCATAGTGGAATGTGCATCCTTTGGCTTATGCTTCACCAGATACTTCTCTACAATCCTATCTAGCATCTCATAAGCCTCCTCATTTACTTCCTTTGCCTTAATAAGAAGCTGATCCAGCCTAATATGATGACGATACCTATCAGGGTGGTTTTCCTTCATATAAGAAATCCACAGATGACCGTATTTCCCTATATCAGTAGATGTCACAACCAAATCCATATCTGATTTCGTATCAATATCATCCATACCGATATTTGGATATAAAATACCATCCACCTTCGTATAAGTACCTCCCAGCTTCTCAAACATTGAAATTTCATTACTCATAATCTTAACTCTCCTTCCATAATCCAATTAATTTTTGATAATAAAAAAAGCCCACATACCTGCATTTCTACAAGTACATGGACTTATACCTTTATCATCCTATTCTGATGATTCCTATTCGTTTGTACTACACACTTTTTATGATAAACTACACACTTTTACGATAAGTTACGATACTTTTGCAATTTCTGCAAAAGTGCTGTAAGTGGCGTAATTACGGCATTTTTCGAGGTTTTGGAGAGTCTCTAAAATGGTACAGCTAAGAATTCAATAAATTCCTGCTTATACTGTTCCATTTTATTAAAACCTCCTGTATTTTCATTAAGCTACAAGGCGTACCATTTTAAAATTGGATAAGTCGTGAAACACTTGTGTTTCTAAGGCTTCAGACAATTTTGAAATGATAGGGCTTTCGTCCCGTGACCGAGAGAGTTTCACTCTCGAGGTACGGCTTGCAGATATTCTCAAAAATAGTCTTACTACATAGTCTATATTTGACGCGCGCTCTCTCCCTTCAAACGTAGCGGACACTAGGGCTGTAAAATACACAGCCTAAGTGCCGACGTTTTCAGAGGGTCACATATAGACTATGTAGCAAACAGCTATCTGTCACAAACAATTCTGACAATTCGCTAGCTTGTTGGCGTTTCGCAATTACCTAGTGTATATACGTTGAAAGAAGCCATCAGTCCACCCGATTATAGCATGTCGACTAACGTCTCCGTGAAGGCATTCGCCTTATAGAGTTCTTCGTGCAAGCACGGAACTCTGCAAGGCTCATTGTATCACATACACGCTTAATTTTCAATTAGTTTCATGGTCATTTAATAAATTATGGTCTTTATACAAATGGAATTTCTCCTAGCATCCAATCCCTAATTCAATAAATCCCAGGATAATACAAAGCAATCATCTGACACTTCTTGGTTTTTTCCACCATTCTAAAAATCGTATTTGCAACAGTTCCTTATCTTTTAATAGGAATAAAAGCTTTTCATATTCTTTTTTAATATACCTGTTCCCAAATAACACATCAGGAAGAAAAGTCCGTATAAAAGAATTAAAATTAAAACTTTCAACATATTAATCACTATTATCACTCCCTCATCAAATCATATAAATAACAATCCTCTGCAACTTTCCTTGTGCCTACATGTTTCATTCCCAGATGACAGTATTTGTCCAATTTATTCTGCGCATCCGTATCTAAGATACAAGGCACACCATGAGCATCTGCTTTTTCATAAGCAAACTCCATCAGCTGCCGCATATAGCCCTGTCCCTGGTATTCTTTTCGCACTACCAGCATTACTATCTGAAGATAATCCTTCTTTGCTTTCTTTAACTTATCATCAAGAGCAGCACCGCCTTTTTGTATTGTCTTTAAAAATTTTAAGCTTTTTCTTATGCCTCCTAATGCATCAATTAGTCCAAATAACATTCCAAACGATGCGCTTATTTTCATTTTTTCGCACTTAGAGCCCGTCAGTAAAACATACCCTTCGCCTCTTTCGCCAGTAGCATACAGTGTACCGCTTTTCACGCCTGCCACCACAAATACTGTCATATACTTTATCATCTGTTCTCTATCATTTATGTACTTTGCAATACCTTTTTCATTTTCGCCATAATCATGGTCATAAAAGGAATTGCCAATTGCTCTTCCAATTTCCGCAATTTGTTCTTTCGATATATTTTTTAGTTGTATCATCCTACAGCCTCCATGCCCCTATCGAAACAGTATCCCTACAATCTGTAGTATGATTAATGTTTCTGAAACCTTATTACTTTCAATCCTAATTTTTTCCATTATCATGTACCTTTCTTAAAATATTAATATGAAAATTCCGGCAACAACCGCAGCCCCCACAAACCATATCAAAGATAAAAACAACCTTTTCTTTATTACCTGCTTCCAAGTCTGTATGTAAGGAATATCTTCTGTTCCTTTAATAATCCAGAACTTGCTGTAACCTACCCAAACCTTATCAATTACTATACCGTCATACCAGTTCATTACCTGTAAAAAGATCAACGCCTGCAGATATGCAGTTTTAAAATCCGACACATGGTTCCACAAGCCGATAAACAGTATCAATGTAACTGCCATCACCACATAAAACAAAGTCATAAATATTAAAAAGTTAAGCAGATTAATACGCACTTTTACACTTAAACACAACAACAGGAGAGGTTGGTAAACCGCCTCTCCTAATCTATTTACATTTGCATCACCCTATAATTAATCACACCTTTTCCCAGAATGTGACCGAGACACTTTCCTTTTCATGATTACAGCCTTTGCACTTCTTACAACTACCACCACAGGTCGCCGACGCATTCATTACAGTCTTTTTAACAAAACCAAATTGCTCATAATGTTCTAATTTCGCCTCAACCAGTTCCACTGATATACCAAGCACATCAGCAAGCTGTGATGTGGAACGTATTTCTTTACTATCTAAAGCTTCAAGTAATGACATCTTCTACCGCCTTACATAAATAAATTAGCAACATGATATGTAATTCCTGAAAGAATCAGTGCTGTCACAATATAATATAGTGCAATTCGCAATGTCCATTTCAAGGAATGACTCTCCTGATAAGTAGAAGCAATCGCCATCACGCAAGGTACGTTAAAGGTGACTGCTACAATAAGCGCAAGACCTTCTGCTCTGGAAATGGAAGCTGCCATAATTTCCGTAATATTCGCATCCGCAGAAGCCACCTTGGTAGCCATCTCGATAATAGAACCCTCGCCTGTGTAAATAGCACTAAATACACCAAGTACCCCTTCCTTGGAAATCATAGATGAAATAAACGCCATAAAGGACTGCCAGCTCAAGCCAAAAATCCTTGTTACCGGTTCAATCGCCTCACCGATTCTTTGAAGCATTGTTACTTCTCCCGGTACAAAGGAATAAGAAAGCAACCAGAATACTGCGGAAACCATGACCACTACACGGAACGCTTTTTTAAAGGTCCCCCACACGTTACTAAATGTTGTACGGATTAAATCCTTCCAACGAGGTTTATGATACGGAGGAAGCTCCATAATCAAGCCCATTCTGTTTTCCTTTGGACTAAGTACTCTACCAAAAACCTTTGCTGTCACATACATATGTAAAAACATCAGCGCAAACAAAAACACCATTACTAAAATACCGGCCGAACCAAAGAATGCCGTTGCAAGCGTTGGTATTACAGAAAAGATTGCTCCGCAAGGTACTGCCCACACAAGTGCCATCGTAAGGAGCTTTTGTCCCCAGTTATCAAGAACTCTTGTACCGGACGCTCCACCCATTGTACAACCAAAGCCCATAAGAAGAGGCATAACAGATTTACCTTGTAAACCAAGTTTATTCATTGTGTTATCAAACACATAGGAAACGCGAGCCATATATCCTACCTGTTCAATATATCCGAACACCAGATTTACACCAAATACAAATCCCACCATGGCAATCACCCAGCCAAGAGGGGTAGTGACTGTCGTATTTATCAGACTTGAAATCCAATCCGGTCCCCCGGCTGATGACACGATTGTTCTTACCAAAGAAGAAAGAGGTGGAATAATCGCAAAGCCGATTCCCATAAACGGAGCTGCTATGACCATGGAACCTACAAGGGCTGCTACCACAATCCCAATCGCAATCCACTTTCCCTTGGTCTTACTAATAGCGGCACGGTCAAATTTCGAAAGAATTTCTGAGGTTGACTTGGTTTTAGATACCGCTCCATCAATCAAGTTCCCAATCCATGCGAATTTACAGTCACTCGTAATAAGGCTTCCATTTTTTGCTTTTTGTATAAACTCTTGAATTTCTCCGCTGTTATCAAGCATCTCGGCAACAACCTTATCGCCATCCATAAGTTTTGCCGCAAGCCACTGCGCAGAATATTGTCCCTTTCCCATTTCTGGAACTAACATCTTTGCCTCTTGATACAGCTCATTCTCTTCATATAAGCTAAACAGGTCTTCTGTTTTTAAATACATCGGATGGTTTATAGCAGTTTCTAAAACACGATAGAACTTTTCATACTCATCGCGGTTTGGTGCAACCATCCCAACTACCGGAATACCCAGTTTCTTTTCAAGCACTTTTGTATCGATTGTTCTTCCTTTTTGCGCAGCCACATCCGTCATGGTAAGCACCAGCATTGCAGGTGTATGAATACCTGCATAATCAGCCAACATAAACAAGCTTCTCTCAAGCTGTGAAGCATCCGCAAGAATACATACAAGCTCCGCCTCCCCGGAAGCAATATAGTTACGGGTTACAACCTCTTCGTCCGAATTGGCAGAAAGACTATATGATCCCGGCAAATCGGCAACTCTATAAGTTGTTCCATTATAACGAAAGTTTCCCTCTTTTTTCTCTACCGTCTTTCCTGGCCAGTTTCCAACATGCTGATGAGAACCTGTAAGATTATTGAATATTGTTGATTTCCCCGAGTTCGGCTGACCTAAAAGTGCAATTTTTCGCTCTGCCATTTATATCACCTCCACCATAATCTGTGTACTTTCCATTCTGTTTAAGGCAATCATAGTATCCCTGCCATAAACCAATATTGGACCGGGCTTTACATTCTGTAGCATCTCTACTTCACACCCAATACTAAGTCCAATGGATGTTACCCTTGTCAGATAACGTTTGTCGCCATTGATGGCAACAATTTTTGCTTTCTGCCCCTGCGAAAGCTCTGTTAGATTCTTCATAAGTCCTTCCTCGTTTCTATAATTTTTATTCAGACCCTTCACTTATTTACACACTCCCAATTTCCAGCTTCCTGCAATCTCTCTTGCATTTACAAATCTCTTATAGATTCCGTCTTTGTGCATCAACTCATCGTGAGTTCCCTGCTGCACAATCTGTCCCTTATCTACCACCAATATCTGATCTGCATTTCTAACGGTCTTTAATCTATGTGCAATCATAAGAATGGTCTTTTCTTTTGTAAGGGCATCTATCGCTTCTACCAAATCTTTTTCGTTCTCAGGATCCACATTCGCAGTCGCCTCGTCCAAAATTATAATCGGGGCATCTTTCATAATGGCTCTTGCAATAGAAATTCTCTGCTTCTCACCACCGGACAAACTTGCTCCGCCCTCGCCGATTACAGTTTCATATCCATTTGGCAATTGCATGATGAAATCGTGACAACAAGCTTTTTTTGCAGCATCAATCACCTGCTCCATGGAAGCCTCCGGCTGACCAAAGCGAATATTGTTTGCAATGGTATCCTGGAACAGATACACATTCTGGAACACAAAGCTGAAATTCTTCATTAAAGAATCCATACTGTATTCCTTTACATTCTTACCGCCAAGTTTTATTTCTCCCTTATCCACATCCCAGAATCTTGCAATCAGATGACAAAGTGTAGTCTTTCCGCCACCACTTGGTCCCACAATAGCTGTAGTTGTCTTAGCCGGAATGTGTACACTTACATTATCTATGATGGTCTTTTCCTCGTAAGAGAAAGTCACATTTTCCACATCAATATCAAAACTTTCCGGCTTCATATCCTTACCATCGATATCCATTGGTTTTAAAGCAAATATTTTTCTTGTCTCGTTTACGATGTAGTCAACAACACGCAAAAGCGAAGAAAACATTCCTGCATTATCCAGACTGGCATACATGATAAAAGAGCTAATCAGCATCACGATACATTCAGACAACTTCATGGAATCCTGTATCGTAAAATAAATCGACATTGCACACATCGCAACACCCATCAGCTTTGCAATAAAGCTCTGCATGGTAATAAAGGGAATCATCTTAAACTCCATTCCTGTATTTACCTTTGCATTATCCTTTATTGCATGATTTAAACGCTTACTATATTTGCCTGTGAGATTATATGACTTAACCTCCGAAATTCCCTGTATGTATTCGATTACCTGCTCTACCAACGCCACATCTGACGCCTGCTTTATTGGTGCAAGCTTTGCGGATGCTTTCTGCAAAAATGAGTTTGCCGCGAAAAATAAGATAACTCCCACTGTAGCCATTGCACCGATTCTTAAATCGAAAACACAAATCATAAAAGTAATCATGATGGTATTTAAGATTCCCTGTGTCGTCATCATAACCACTCTCGTAGCTACATTTGCCAGCTGTTCCATTCGATTGGTAGTAACAGAAGTAATAGCACCTAAGCTGTTCTGGTTAAAATACCCCATCGGCAAGTATCTTAAATGCTCTGCAATCTCAATTCTCTTAGTAGAACAGGTTCTGTAACCACCCTCGCACTGAAGCATGGTCACACGATACCTTACCAAACTGGCAGCAAATACGCTGAATACCATAACTCCCAAGCAGATCAGCACTGTCTGACCTGTTACCTGATTTTTTAGTACCGCATCTACCATAACATATATGGCCGGCACACGAAGTGCTTCAAAGATAGCCAGTAGGAGTCCAAGCACCAAGGACATATAAAATTTTCTCTTATTTTCTCCTCCACAAAAATCAAAAAAGTTCTTTAATACCTTAAACATTTGCCGCACCTCCTGTCACTACATCCTTTACAGACATGTGAGCCTGCCACATTTCCTTATAAAGTCCATTCATAGCCAAAAGTTCTTCATGGGTTCCCTTAGAATTGATGTTTCCGTTCTCAACCACTACAATCTGGTCACTGTCAGCAATAGTAGAAAGTCTGTGAGCAATCACAATCAAGGTCTTTCCCTGCACCAGACTCGCAACTGCTGATTGAATAACTGCCTCGTTTTCCGGATCCGTATAAGCTGTCGCTTCATCCAGAATCACAATCGGTGCATCCTTTAACATTGCTCTTGCTATGGCAATTCGTTGTCTTTCTCCACCGGACAAATGGCCTCCTGCACCACCGGCTACGGTGTCATATCCTTTTTCAAGTGCCATGATAAACTCGTGACATCCACTGTTTTTTGCCGCAGCTATCACTTCTTCATCCGATGCTCCTGCTTTACCCATACGGATGTTTTCCATAATAGGTATATCAAACAGATAATTGTCCTGAGACACATAAGCCACCTTTTCGTTATAAAAATCCATCGGCATATCCTTAATATTTACGCCACCAATGGAAATACTCCCTTCATCCACATCCCAAAGCGCTGCTACTAACTTCGCAATCGTTGACTTGCCACTTCCTGACGGTCCTACCAATGCATTTACCGTACCTTCCTTAAATTGCAAATCAATGCCATGAAGTACCTCTTTATCTTTATATCCAAACTTAACTCCATTTAATGCAATTGTATGATTTGTCGGATCATCTTTCATGTTTTCCGGACGAACCAGTTCCTTCGCTTCCATGATACCGACAACTTCACCCATAATAGTGCCTATCTGTGCCAAATCATCAGAATAGGACATACAGGTAATAATCGGTGTAATAGCTCCAACTGCCAACACAATTACCATAATGAAGTCTTCCGCACTAAGAGAACCCTTCATAAAAAGAAGTCCTCCAATAGGCAGAACGGATAACATAGTCGCAGGCGCGAGCACCATGGCGATACTAAAAAACACATTACATTTTCGCATCCATTCCACATAACACTCAGAACCTTCCCTTGCAGCAACCACAAATCGTTCATAAGACGATTTCGCCTTACCAAACGCCTTAATTACCTCGATTCCATTGATATACTCCACCGCAGTATCATTGAGAATCTTAGTTTTATCAATGGTATTTTGATAATCGGTCTGATAGTCAATCATCATTCCCATATAAGCCATTAATCCAAGTATTAATGTTGCAAAAGATGCAAGCCCCATACGCCAGTCGATTGTAAATATGTAGATTGCCACGCCAAGCGTACCCAGCAAATTAGAAGTAAACTCCGGAACCACATGGGCCATAGTAGTTTCCATACTATCGATTCGCTCTACAATAATATTCTTAAGAGAACCGGATGGTGTATCAAGAACATAACCAAGTGGCAGTTTAGACAACTTATCACAGGTCATTTTTCTGATATTTCCAAGCACAGTAAAGGTTGCACTATGAGAAAAGCTGGTTGATATTCCATGAAATACCACCCTAAACAGCCATAAAAAAGCCAGCACCACAAAAGATGCAACATAATCGTGCCAATTCCGATTTCCGTTTACCAATTCTTTTATAATCTGTGCCACAATCACATATGGAACCAATCCACAAAGTACCCCACAGGTCGCTGTAATAACACTGGCAACATATTTACTTTTATGCGTGCCTGCAAACTCTGCAATCCACTGTATTGTGGATTTTTTCTTTGTTTTTTTCATTATATTTCTCCTCCTAATAATAGTTAGTTTTAGCTAACTTGCATTTAAAAATATATGGGGTTATTCCAACCCCATACAGGCAGACCATCCCGCCTGATAAAACTTACAAATTTCCTTCGCACATTCCAGCGCTTCTTCATATGGAACATCATGTATAACAAGTTCAAACATTGAGTTATACATTCCACTTGTAATTGTATGCTCGAAATAAGGATTAATCTTAATTTGCGGCTTCCCCGCTTTTTCCATGCATTCCATAAACCGATGCGTGCTTTCAATCTCCAGCTCAACGATTTCATGTACAAAATTTTCGTACTTTGTTCCACCGGATGCAGTAAGCAAAAGCTTCATACAGTTTAAATGATTATATGCAAATTCAATTCCCTCCGCTGTATAATTATTACTATAGTTTTCCATTTGCTTCTTTTGTTCTTCTACAGACAGGGTATTGAATTCTTGAACCATCTCATTGAACCGATTCAAGAAATACTCCGCCACCGGACCTACCAGTGCCTCAAATAGTTCTTCCTTGCTCTTATAATATCCGTAAAAAGCACCGGTGGTAACACCAACCGTTTTTACAATATTGCGGAGAGATGCATCCTGAAAGCCCTTTTCCAGAAATTCCTTTTCTGCTGCTTCATGTATTTTATTCAATGTTTCTTTGTCTGTCTTCGGCAAATATACACCTCCAAATAAATATAACAGTGTTATACTAGCACTCGTCTATGCTTTTGTCAATATCTAAATAGCAATTCTACTCTCTGTTGCAATACTCTGCTATTCTACCTGTTCATATTTTCATTACTCTTTTAACAATATGAAGTCCTCCTCATAGTTTCCACTTTCTTCTGTCATATGATACAATATGTCTACCAGAAGGTTTCTATACAGCAAAATAGAGGGCCCTCATTCCCTCTATTTCTGCATACCCTTATCAATTGTACGTTTCCCTCATCTACATGACTGCATCCCTTCCATGCAACCATGCTACATAAACAAACCCCTATTTACACTCCTTATGCGTTTCCCTTCCTACATAAGTTGATTTTATTATACCTAATGTGACATTTTTTTCAAGCATCTCAACCTAAATGTGTATAAACTCCACCTAAAAACAATTGCTTTTAGTACTTTTGTCACTATTTTGATTACCACGCCTCCACAATGATAAAAAGTCAATTATTCAAACATGAAAATACGCACAAAAATAGAGGGTCCCTCATTCCCTCTATTCTTGCATACCCTTATTGATTATACCTTTTCCCTCATCTTATGACTGCCTTCCCTTCTATGGCAATCATATTCGTATAAAACAAACCCCTAATTATACTCCTTATGTGTCCCTCGATACATAAGTTAATTTTATTATACCTAATATGACAATATTTTCAAGCAATTCAACCTAAACGTAGGAGAACTCTACCCGAATGTCAAATATTTATTTAAACAATTGTACACAATAATTCGAATAGTGTGTAGTGGTAAAGAAAATCAAGACGAATATCTCTTAGATTTTTTCCCTGATAAAATCTGCATGATTAAATCGTAGTTTTCCGGCTGATGTGGAAAGGTGCAATTGGTACAGACCCGTCTTTATGATTTAGCACTATAATCTTTTGGAGTTCAATTTAATGGTTAGGGTGTCAAAAGTGATGATAAAAAAACATATATTATCAACACAGAAAAAATATAGTTTAAATTTATTATGAACTTTGAAAATTTCATAAAATGAACTTGATCAATTATTGCTTTGAGTAGCCTGTTGATGTTGATAGCTCCGATTTTTAATGAAAACCAAAGCTTCGAGGCCAAAAAACCGCGCACTGGTATCCTGTCTACATTGTATCTGCGTCTGAGTATGGAAGGAATACCTTCTACACCGTTGCGTTTTTTCTGCAGTTCAATGTATTCAGCAGTGGATATGCTTTTAATATAGTTGGCTCTGTCTACCATGTTTTGAGATATTTTTACAACAGCATTTTTTTGTTGTATCTTCGCTTTGCATTTATCACGGTTGGGACAGTTTTCACAATGTTCTTTTGCAAAAATAATACGATAATCATCTCGTTTTTCGTTATGATTATAATATTCAGGTTGATGTCCCATAGGGCAGCTAAGAACTTCGTGTTTTTCTCTGTCAATTTTAAAACCATTATGAATGTCGCTTGGTGCAGGACCTGTTAATGCGGTTGTGATTAATTCGATATTATTTTCCTGAGCTTTTGCTACATTGTCCATACCGGAATAGGCTCCATCTGCTATCAGAGTGACTTTGTTTGCTTGCATACCCATTTCGTCAATAACTTCTTCACAGAAGGAATGATCTGCATGAATATTTTTTTGATAATCATACTGAGTAATGATAGCACCATGTTCATCTATGGTTTCAACAAAATTTCCAACATAACCGGTGTGTTTTTTTCCTGCTTTATATCGATACGATGCATCTGGATCAGACGGATTCTGCAAACTGTCAGTTGAAATGTTTTTGCTTGTTTCGAGTTTCACTTCATTGTCATTTAAGACAATCTGTTCAGATACAAGACGTTTTAAATTTTGAAATTCAACAAGCTCCTCCGGCATATCTTCAATATATGCTAAAAGGCGCACTGCATCCTGAGCTATGGACAATAAACGCTGTTCTGCATTTTCAGGTTTGCAACGGTAGATGGTATCGTTTTTATCATCTTCTTCCATATAATGTTCAAAACCCCCCAAAAGATGGTCAGCGCCAAGACGATGAAAAGTTTTCACAACAGCTGATACACAAGAATAAAACAATTCCAGTCTGGACATGGTTTTGCATGATGAAGCAATCATAATACTATCCATACGTTTAACGGATGGTGAAATAGAAAGAAACTCCTGAAATTTTTTTGCCAAAGCATACATTTCCTGTTTTAGCAGATCAATACCTGTTTCTCTTTCATATGCAAGAAGCCTCTCGCGAAAACGACTGAAAGTCCGATCACTAATTGGCTGCTCATCACATCCGGTTGTATGAAGCGCATACTGATAGCGTATATCAAAAAGTAAAGTTTCCAAGAACTCTTCATCGGTATGTCCAAACATTTCCTTAATAAGGAGAGCACCTACAGTGACATTGACCGGAGTATTGGGTCTGGTAGCTGCATTGTCACTATAAAGAACAGAAAAACGCTCTTCATTGATTGCAGGAAAAACAATATTTGCAAAGTCATTTGCCCATGATTTTTGTAGAAACCGTTTGTTTCTTTCGCTCATGGAATATAAAGGA
>JBGVMW010000014.1:0-3054 GCA_045125095.1 Lachnospiraceae bacterium | reverse complement strand
TGCAGTACTTTATGGTATTTGCAAAAGCGAACAATATTTACAGCTTCAAGGAGCTTACTAACGCAGTTGTTGATTTGTTTCTGTCGTATCTACGCACTGTTATCTCACCTGCAACAAAAAGACCACTTTCGTATAAATCTCAAAAAGGATGTTTGGATGCCGTCAAATCGGTCGTTGCATGGTGCCGAGTTCATCGTCCTGAGGCTGTTCCGGCTACAGAGATTTTCACAGGTAATGAATTTCCCGGAGTGAACCGGAACGTAAAAATAGAGTTTATCCCGGACGCTGTAATGGAGCAGATTAACAATGCGTTAAAAACAGAAGAAGACCCTTATATCAAATACGGTATCATTATTTTGGCGTCCACGGGTATGCGACAAGGAGATCTTCGGAAACTTCGGGTAGACTGTATTCAGCCGCACATAATTAGTGGATATACAATTACCTGGTATGATCACAAAAATCGGCGGCAACGTCCACCTATGCCCGTCAGAAGTGAATGCGCTTATGCGGTGCAAAAATTGATCGAACATACTGAACCTCTTAGAGAAGATGCGGACCCCATAAATAAAGATTTTCTTTATATTTACAGATGCCCGTACACCGCCAAGGCGGGTCAGGTGATCGTGCCTCATAAGGAAACTATAAATCTATGGCTTCGCAGGTTTGTAAAAAGACACAACATAACGGATACCTCTGGCGAGTTGTTCAATCTGACATCGCACATGTTTAGACGCACTCTTGGAACAGATATGCTTTCCAAGGGAGTAGCTTTGCCTGTGATCCAACAAGTTTTGGGGCATTCCAATCCCCTTACGAACAAGCGCTTTTATGCCGATGTAAAGGACAAAGAACGGGCCGAAGCCTTTCGGGAGATTGGAATCATTGGCAATATCGATATGATTGATGATTCTGTTTTTGAAAATGCTGCGGAGAAAGAATGGTTTCAAGAGCACAAGCACAAGGGTGCCGCGCTGTGTGATGGATACTGTACAAAACCTTTTGAGCCCGGTGCTGTTTGTGACCGGCTCCTCAAGCGGCAGAAATGTTATTCTTGCAGTCGCTATATCACAACACCTGAATATCTTGACGCCCACAGAAGCCACCTGGAACGGTTAGAACGGCAACTTATAGAGGGCGCTATCTATGGGGAGCATTATGCGGAGCATTTTCGTCCAACGATAGAAGTGCTGAAAGATATTATAAGCAGATTGGAGGCATTACAAAATGAGAGTAAATAATCCGGCATTGGAGTTGCAAGTAGTAGACGCATCTACCAATTGGGAGACAGTTATGATTGGTCCCTCGCACTTTACAGATGATATATGGGATATGAGACAGTTTATGCCGGCAAAAACAACCAGCGAATGCAACAAGTATTTGAAGTTCTACTACATAAAGAACCCCAACATGAAACATATTGCAAAACAATATGCTTATTACAAACTTGGGCGAGTAAAGCCGAAGTCCGTGCAACTTTACATCAATGGTTTTTTAAGACCATTCTTTGAGTTTTGCGAAATGAATGGCATTCATAGACTTTCGGAAATGACCAGAGAGCAGTTCTTTGAATATAACCGTTGGTTAAAAGAAGATAAGAAAATAGCCATAATTTCTGGAAGTCACAGTGTGCATGCGGTAGAAGAAATCATTAGAATCGGACAAATTAAAGGATGGGATGTTCCGAATACTAATATACTTCGCGGATTCTCTTTGACACAACTATGGGATGCAAACCCATCAAAGAGCAAATATAAGACAAAACCCATACCACCGGATGTCTTTGACCAAATTCTATATCATGCCGTTCACAACGAAAAGGACATACTTACTAAAGCAAGCATTATAATTCAAAGCCAAACGGGATTGCGCATCCATGAGGTACTATCAATTCAACAGGGATGCATCAAGACAACGTCTGATGGTTATGACTATATGGAAGTCCGTGTGAGTAAAACGGAAAAAGGAGAACCGGTAATACATAAGGTTTTTATAAATGAGTTAGTGAAAATGGCTGTATCGGAATTGTCTGACTTTACTGCAAATTTGCGGTGTGAGAGTGGATTAAAGGAATTGTTTTTGATTCGACGCAAGAAGATCCATGTGTCAAGTATGCAGTCATGGAATAGCAGTAGGCTTGCTCCGTTTATTAAGCGTTGGAATATACGTGATAGTAAGGGCGATTTGTATCACCTGACTTCCCATCAGTTCCGTGCTACCTATGTGAGAGAACTGGTGAAGAAGAAAGTACCTATAGCCTTAATTATGAAACAGTACGCCCATGTTTCTCTTGAAATGACGGCTCATTATCTTACACTACAGGAAGAAGAAGTTAAGGAGATCTATTCTGACATTATTCTAAGCCCGGATTCCAAAATTGCAGGGCTAAGGGCAAAAGAGATTAAGGATAAACTAGCAAATCTGTTCCATGGAAAAACAAGAGAAGAAATTGATGATGTAATTTCAGAACTCACACAAACAATGAGTTTTAACCCCTTGCCCTCAGGAGTATGTCTATATGATTTTCGCCGGGGAAATTGTACAGACGGAGATGGTTGCTTTATGTATAACTGCCCAAATTACATTACAGAGGTCCAGTTTTTACCAATACTAAAGAAAGAACTAGATCTGCTGGAAACTGAAATGAATAGATTAAAAGAGTTGGGACACGAACGCCAGTGGCAAGTTGAATATGTTAAGTATAAATATCTAAAACCCCTTGTAGAAGAGTTGGGGGCGCAACCGGAGGCAGAAGATGACTGAAAAACAAGCTTCGGTGCTACAAGCACACAATGAACGAAGAAATCACGATACGATAGAGAGAGTAAATCGAGCTATTGATAATTTGAAAAAGTGTGGAGCGGTTATTAACTTTGAAACTGTTGCAAAAGAGGCTGGTGTTTCCAGGGCAACTCTGTACAACAATCTTGCATTGAAAGAGCGCATTATGGGACTTAGAGCTGTTGCGCGTTGCCCAGCAGCAGAGATTAAGAAACAAAAGCCTAAAGATGCTGTCAGCGCACTTAGGGCTAGGGTTCGTAAACTTGAAGAAGA
>JBGVMW010000013.1:0-4282 GCA_045125095.1 Lachnospiraceae bacterium | reverse complement strand
CAATGTCATTAAGATAAGAGAATATGAATTTATGAACAGATATTAAAACCTAACATATCTGTTCTTTTTTTATAAATTTCGCAAAAAGTTCTTGACAAATAGTCAAAAAAATGCAGCGAAGCCTTTTAAATATATTACATTTTAGGAGGTTTCCGCTTATGCAATTCTCGGAAGAGGTAAAAAACACACTATGGCATTTAATTGAAGATATGTCTTTAAGGGCATCAGAATTCACGGTTAATCCAAACAAAGATTTTACAAGAAAGAAAAAATGGGATTTTGCAACATTGATGAAATTTATTATTTCAATGGAAAGTCAGTCGTTAAAAAATGAACTTCACAAATATTTTGGTTATACTACGGACTGTCCCAGTACAGCATCATTTAATCAAAGAAGAGCACAAATTCATGCAGAAGCTTTTCAGTCACTTTTTGAATCATTTACTGCTAGATATAGCAACAGTACAAACCTTTTTAAAGGTTATAGACTTATTGCTTGTGATGGTTCTGATATAAACATCGCACACAATCCTAATGATAAAGAATCATATTTTACCAATGGAAAAGTACGAGGATTTAATCAGTTACATCTTAATGCAATGTATGATTTAATAAATAAAATATATACTGATGTTGTTATACAACCAGGTAGAATTGAAAATGAACACGAAGCTTTTTGTGATATGGTAGACAGATATAGCGGAATGCTAAAAACTGTTTTTATTGTTGATAGAGGTTATGAATCTTATAACAATCTTGCACATGTGCAAGAAAAAGGTGCTTTTTATTTATTTAGATGCAAAGACCTTAACAGCAGTGGTATATTATCTGGATTAAAACATAAACTGCCGTCTAGCGAACAATTTGATTGTAACATATCGATTATTCTTACTCGTAAATGTACAAAAGAGGTTGTAACTCATCCTGAAATATATAAATCTTTCCATAAGAAAGATTGCCTTGATTATATTGATTTGGAAGAAAATCCATATTACAAAATGGAATTTCGAGCATTGAGATTTCCAATAACAGAAGATAGCTATGAATGTATAATTACCAATCTTCCATCTGATGAATTCAATGTGGAAGAAATTAAAAAACTGTATGCAATGAGATGGGGAATAGAAACTTCTTTTAGAGAACTTAAATATGCAGTTGGATTAACAAGCTTTCACTCTAAAAAGAGAGAATATATTACTCAAGAAATATGGGCAAGACTTATTTTATATAATTTTTGCGAGATAATTACAGCACATGTAGTAATAGATAAATGTACACAAAAACATGTATATCAAGTTAACTATACATTTGCTATACATATATGCAGATATTTTATAAGTAAAATGGCGGAGAAATCTCCGCCAGATGTTGAAGCCTTAATAAACAAAGAAATATTACCTGTACGTCTTGGGCGTCATGACCCTCGCAAAGTCGACCACAAGAAAGCAGTAAGTTTCCTCTACAGAGTAGCCTAACATCAAATATAATATACTACTTTTTCAGGCAGATGAAAACATCTGTCTATTCGTGTTTGTCAAAAATTCTTAACACAATAAAAATCATCCTATTCCTAAGCTATATTTTAATAGTTAGAAATAGGATGATGCTAATATCTGCTTATCTTAATGACATTGGGCAATACACTATCTGGGGCTTCACATCTTCACTTGATACACATTGAGATAAACTCTCTTTCTGTATCCTTTGCCTGATACACTCTTCACCATATTCTTCCCCTAAAGTTTTCAGTCTGATCATTCGTTTCATACCCGGAAGCTTTACAGCTAAATATTTGCCTTCTCCATGGGCATTCTTGATTTCATATCCCTTATTTTCCATCTGGGAAAGAAAACTATCAAAAGAGGCTGCCTGTAATATGCAGGCATCTACATCTCTTTTTACCATATCGGACCATATAAATTTGCCGTCACGGTATCTGTTCCATTCCCTGTCAGTTCTCTGCCTTTTCCCCGGCTCTTCCTCGAGTTCAATCGTTGAAAGACCATATTCCTCACATAACCGGTTTGTTATCGGCTGTATATACCTCTCCCAGTCACCTTTCTTGTAATGGTATTTTTTCCCGTCACGAAAAGAAACACTGTTAAACACAATGTGCGAATGCGGGTGCTCCGTATTATCATGGACGGCATACACAGCCTCATAGTCATTGCCAAGATACTCTTTTACAAACTTCTCTGTAAGCTCAAATACAGTATCAGGACTGGTTTCTCCTTCCTTAAAGGATAGAATAATGTGATACGCCTGCCGTTTATCAAGCTTATTAAACTTCTTCTTTGTCTCCTTCATCTGCTCAAAAGCTATATCCACCTGACAGTTTACTGCAGCAACAAGTCTTCCATTCTGAGTCTTTTCTGGAACCGTGATATAATCAAGTGCTGATTTCAGGTGCTTTCCATGAAAGGAACTGCCACAGTCTTTCATATGAAGTATCTTACTAATTGCCAAGACTGACCACCGCCTCTTTTAAAGTAGCATTTAACTTCCTCATATAAGCAATCAGCTGTTCCCTGTCGGCTTTTGAATAAAGCTCATAGTTATGATGATGAACAATCTGGTTAATATTCACTCCGATATGATTCACTTCATTGATAAGATTTTTGATTAGCTTTCTTATTTCCGGATAATCATTTGGTTTCTGACTAATGAGAAATCTCAAATATTCTGCCTCATTCATACCTGCATTTGTTGACTTTTCTTCCAACAGCTTTGCTTCTGCCGGTGTAAGTCTGAGTGTCTTCCTTACACAATGAACCTTATCTGCCACCTCTGTCACCTTCCTTCAATGGCTCGTCTCTGATAGCTTCACACAATGTTCCAACTGCTTTATCCACTCCATTACGCTGTAGATTAGCTATAAATGCTTCCGCCAGTTCTGTTGCCAGCAGTTCCACCTTTGCTGCATACTTTGTCTGGTCAAATAGTTTATCCAGTATCTGCTCCTGTTCCTTAAGAGAATTCATTTTCTCCTCAAGCTTTGTGTATTCTGCATCTGATATATCAGGCTTCTTCATTTCTTCTGTGGTATGCAAAATCAACTCATAGTTCCATTCACAGACGCTGTCAATCAGATCATCAACAGAATATTCATCTGTATCATACTGGTCATCATTTACATCAACCCTGACAAGGTTCCCTTCCTTATCCGTACTAAGGCGGTAATCATGACCTTCCATATAATCAAGAAGCATCTGTGCCTCTACCTTATTGATGATTTTGAATTCTTCATGTTCCCGCATCCAGTCAAGAAGTTCACCTGCATCTGTCATAAAGTGCATTTTCTCATCCATCGTCCCTGCACACCTCCTTATCTGTGTTAGTAATTCTTCAATTCCCGTCCATGGATTATCTCTAACGGAATGAACATTACGAACTTAAGATATCCATGGCAAGATACGCATTAGAGACATCTCTGCCCCTAATGCATCTTGTCAGGGGAGAAAATCCCCTGAAACCCCTTAAAATCACTATGGCTATGAATATTTAATAGCCATTTTGCCTCTGGCTATTGAAAAGTAATAGCCATTTTACGGCTGGCTATGAAAAAGTAATAGCCATTTTTTCAGATATTTTTTATGGCTATGAAAAAGTGCTAGCCTTTTTTGTCTTGGCTATTGAAAAGTTATAGCCATTTTATGGCTGGCTATGAAAAAGTAATAGCCACAGATTTGGCACCCAAAAAGCACATTTTTCATGGCTATTAAAAAGTTATAGCCTTTTCTTTCCTGGCTATGAAAATCTAATAGCCATACTCTATTTGGATATGATTTTTTCATAGCCACTTGATTTTCATCTGATAATTTTATCCAGTTCCGGTATTCTTTCTGCTTTTGCTTTTACAAGCCACTCATTGTAGTCTTTGCATCCCTTTGGTGGTGGAGAGTCTGTCACATCATAATCAAGCTGATAATACTTTTCCATCAACATTTCTGTTGCATCTCTTCCAGCCTTGTCATTATCCAGACAAAACTTGATGCTTGATATCTGCGGATGTTCTTTTAAAAATGTTTCAAGTGGAGCATCAGCCACCATACCAAGGGCAATCATGTTACTCTCAAAATCCCTGTGAATATCCATATAGCTCATCAGGTCAATGGCAGCCTCAAATACTACAAGCTCTGTGCTCTCTTCATTTGCAATATTAAATCCATACCGCTTATCATTTCCCGGCACATCACACTTAAATGGTTTTCCCTTCTTGTCAAACACACCTCTCATACTGGCAAATCTGGTGACACCGTCCTTGTCGTTTCCCTTAAACACA
>JBGVMW010000012.1:0-43361 GCA_045125095.1 Lachnospiraceae bacterium | reverse complement strand
CTAAGGACAATCGGGAAAATATAGAACTCGCAAGCTCAAACAACTATATTTTCCCGATTAACGCAACAAACAAAATCCCTAAGAACCACTATACATCTAACCAACAGCCTCTGATAGCAAGCTACAGCCCCTCTCTCTGCCTATCATAACGAAAACGTTAATTGTTATAGCATTTCGAATGCTAGCAAATCTAATTTGTGCGATAGCACCTCTCGCCTAAGTCTTCCAACGTATACCATCCAATAAAAGTGGCTCGTGATTGTCTGCTTAGTAATCATCTGCCCTGCCACCGGCGGCGAGCATGACATGTTCCTAAGCAGGCGGTGTACGAGCCGCTTGTAGTGGAGGTGAAATTATATACGCAAAATGATAGCAGATTCGGAATGACAGGCTCCGGATTGCAGTGAAGATTGGGAAATGGGGCTGTTCGGAAAGGTATTAGTGATTCTTAGAGGGTTGGATTGGTGCGTTAAGCGGAAAAATATAGTTGTTTGAGCTTGCGAGTTCTATATTTTTCCGCTTGTCCTTAGCACCAATTCAAGCATCTTAGAATCACTTATGTCTTGGTGCCTGCCCCATTTCCCAATCTTCGCTGTAAACCGGAGCCGGACGGGCAAGCTACAGCCCCTCTCTCTGCCGGACGGTTTACTAAAGCACTTTGACGCACGCGCAAATCCGAATTTTTCAGTTACCCAGCATCAATTAGCTGAGCTTCTCAATTGCCATCTTAATTCTGGCAACCGATTCTTCCTTACCTAAAACTTCCATAAGCTCTGTCGCACCACCTGGTGTCATTTGCTTACCGGACATTGCAGTACGGATCGGCCACATAACATAACCCGTCTTGTATTCTTTTTCCTTTGCAAACTCAGATAATTTTGCAAACAAGGCATCATTTGTGAACTCCTCCTGAGCTTCTAACACTGGCAGAACTTCCTGTAACAACTGCAAGGAATTTTCTTCGTTTGTTTTCATCTTCTTATGGCAGTACATAGCGTTGTCATATTCCGGTACCTGCTCGAAGAAATCAATATGCTCCTTGATATCCGGAAATACTTCAATACGAGTCTTTACCATCGCTGCAATTTTCTTTAAATCATAATCCTTCGTCACTACTTCCTTGATGTATGGCTCTGCCATCTCATAGAAGGTATCAAAGTCCATCGCCTTCATATATTCACTGTTCATCCAACGAAGCTTTGTCATGTCAAATACAGCAGGTGATTTACTCATATGACGGTAATCAAATGCTTTTACCAGTTCCTCTAAAGAGAAGATTTCCTGATTATTTTCCGGACACCATCCAAGCAATGCTACAAAGTTGATAATCGCTTCTGATAAAAATCCCTGATCTAACAAGTCTTCATAAGAAGAATGACCGCTTCTCTTGCTTAATTTCTTGTGCGTTTCATCTGTAATCAATGGACAGTGTACATACACTGGCACCTCCCATCCAAAGGCTTCATACAAACGGTTATATTTCGGTGCAGATGACAGGTACTCATTGCCACGTACTACATGTGTGATATTCATGGTATGATCGTCTACTACGTTTGCAAAATTATAGGTAGGATATCCATCCGATTTAATTAAAATCATATCGTCTAATTCTGCATTGTCTACGGAAATATCACCATAAATTTCATCATGGAACGTGGTAGTTCCCTCTGTAGGCATATTCTGTCTGATAACAAACGGCTTTCCAGCTGCCAGGTTCGCCTCTACTTCTTCCTTAGATAAATGAAGACAATGCTTATCGTATACAGTGATTTCCTTACCATCCTCACCGATACCGGACTTTAAGGTATCTAAACGTTCTTTGTCACAGAAGCAATAATAGGCTTCGCCTTTTTCTACTAACTGCTTTGCATATTCCATATAGATACCAGTTTCCATACGCTCACTCTGTACATATGGACCTACACCACCGTCTTTGTCCGGTCCTTCGTCATGTACCAGACCTGCGTTTGCAAGTGTACGATATATAATATCAACAGCACCTTCCACATAACGTTCCTGATCCGTATCTTCAATTCGAAGCATAAAATCTCCGCCATCATGCTTTGCAATCAGATACGCATATAACGCTGTTCTTAAATTACCTACATGCATTCTTCCTGTAGGACTTGGTGCAAATCTTGTTCTTGTCTTGCTCATTTATGTTTCCCATGCATACCGCTTCATTCACGGCACTACCCTTTTTATATGATTGAAAGTAAGGGCAGTCTGCATTTCCTTTCCTCATATTTGTACTTTCAATCCTTGCTTTTCCATTCGTTTTGAGTATAGTGTGAAAATACCAAGATGTCAAGACATCTTGGTATTTTCACACAGGCATTTGCTCCAATCAGTCCAGCAAATAGCGCTTTGAATGCTCAGGCATACATTGATGAACCGGAAGCACAGTCTGATGTAGAGACGCTTTCCGGACGGTTGACGAATACACTTGACGCATGCAGTGCATCTTTACAGCAAAGCCTTCTTATAGAATAAAAATGAGATTTTACATCCTACCATTTACTATGAAATACAATCTTTCGATATGTCTGGAATACACTCCACTTATTCAGGAATTCATCATACTGTACCTTCTGGTATTCCTCCTTCAGTGCTTCCAGTTCAGCCTCACTGTTCACTGCAAGAGCAGCTCCATACTCATTTAATACAGGTGTACCAGCTGTGTAAGCAAAGGATGCTAATGGAATGATATCTGCTACCTTGCCATCTCTAATCTGAACCGCTGCCTGTTCCTTCAAAAACAGTATATCAAATGCTTTCGGGTACTGATAACTCTCACCAGTAAGAGGAATCTCATCCCCCTGCTTGTATCCGGCTTTTACTGTTTTCTTGTTTATAGTATCTATATCAATATTATAAATGTATTCCGTAAACAGATTTCCCTGCAATACCGTATCATCCTTGCGGAACAAATAATCGTCCTTTTCTCCATCCACAATGGCTTCTACCACACCACATGCCGATGTCATATTGGTCACACGGTCAATTACAATCAATTCACCTAACGCTTTATGAGTATGGAATCTATCTAATACTACCGGCTGTGACAACACAAGACGGCATCTTGCTATTTCATTCTTCTGTAAACGTCCGGCCTGTAAGTGCTCTCCTGTGTTGACATCAATTTTATACAGAATCTCTGTCAATGCACCAGGAATTAATTTTGTACCTGCTTTGATTAAGAATTCCTCACCTGGAACAAATTCCTTGTCATCCATCCATAGCAAGCTGACTTCTGCTTGCTTTACAGCCTTAACCTCCGCGCCTTTTACAAATACACATCCACGGGATACATCCACTTCTCTGTCTAACTGGATCGTAACTGCCTGACCAGTGATCGCTTCCTCTTCCTGCTTGTCGGTTACAAGAATGCTTTTGACTACTGCTTTCTCATTACTTGGCAATGTGGTAATCTCATCACCAACCTTCACGCTACCCGCTTCAATCTGACCAGCAAAACCACGGAAGGTATGGTTTGGACGGCAGACACGCTGTATTGGGAATACAAAACCGGTCTCGGATTTGTTGACTACATCTACTTCCTCTAAATATGGCAGTAATGCTTTTCCTGCATACCAAGGCATATTTGGAGATTTTTCAGTTACATTATCCCCCTCTGTTGCAGACAATGGAATCATTGCCACATCTTCTAAAGAAAGTTCATCAATCAGCTCCTGTAACTCTTTTTCTATCTGATGGTAACGCTCTTCTGAGTATTTTTCCAAGTCCATCTTATTGATTGCAAATACAAAATGACGAATTCCCATAAGGGAGCAGATTCTCGCATGACGTCTGGTCTGCACTAACACACCTTTTGCGGCATCCACTAAAATGATTGCCAAATCTGCAAAAGAAGCGCCAACAGCCATGTTTCTTGTATATTCTTCATGTCCCGGTGTATCTGCTACGATAAAGCTTCTGTTGTCTGTGGTAAAATAACGGTATGCCACATCAATGGTAATCCCCTGTTCTCTCTCTGCCATTAAGCCATCTAACAAAAGAGAATAATCAATGGCTCCTGCACGGCTTCCTACTTTACTTTCTAACTGTAACGCCTGCTCCTGGTCTGCATACAGTAATTTTGCATCATACAGAATATGACCAATCAACGTAGATTTTCCATCATCCACACTTCCGCAGGTAATAAATTTCAATAATCCTTTCATTAGAAATATCCCTCCCTTTTTCTACGTTCCATACTTCCTGCTGCTTCGTTGTCAATTACACGGGAAGTACGCTCAGAGGAAACGGCACTTAATGTTTCTTCAATAATTTCATCTAAAGTAACGGCTTCTGATGGGAAAGCACCTGTCAGTGGATAGCATCCCAATGTACGGAATCTTACTTTCCGCTGTTCGATTTTTTCTCCTTCACGAAGCTTTAAACGGTCATCATCTACCATAATAATGTTGCCATCACGCTCGATTACAGGACGTTCTTTTGCAAAATACAATGGAACAATGTCAATATTTTCTCGTCTGATATACTGCCAGATATCTTTTTCTGTCCAGTTAGAAATCGGAAATACGCGGATACTTTCTCCCTTGTGAATCTGTGTATTGTATAATTTCCACATTTCCGGTCTCTGGTTCTTCGGATCCCATGCCTGTGCTTCATTACGGAACGAGAAAACACGCTCTTTTGCTCTTGACTTTTCTTCATCTCGACGACCACCACCAAAAGCTGCGGTAAATCCATATTTTGACAACGCCTGCTTTAACGCCTGTGTTTTCATGATGTCTGTATATGCAGAACCATGATCAAATGGATTGATTCCCTGCTTAATGCCTTCTTCATTGCTGTATACAAGCATTTCCAGACCATGTTTCTTTGCTACTGCATCACGAAATTCAATCATTTCATGAAATTTCCATGTGGTATCAATATGTAAAAAAGGAAATGGTGGCTTCTCAGGATAAAACGCCTTCAATGCCAAGTGCAGCATAACCGAGCTGTCTTTTCCTATGGAATACAGCATAACCGGATTCTCACATTCTGCCGCTACTTCCCGGATTATATAGATTGCTTCTGCTTCTAATTCATCTAAATGTGATAATTCTTTCATTCCTGCTCCTATCTGCCTGTTGCATGGTTCATTTAGTTTTCCATTACAGGCACTCTATTTTAATACTTGTTTGATTCTTTTGAATCCATGCGGATTGTTTCTGTAGTTCCGTCTGCTTTTGTTACTGTCCAGTCTAAGAACTGACCTTGGGCAGACACGGTCATTTCACTGCCCATACCACCCATATCTGCTCCCAAATACAAGGCTATCGCACATTTTTTACATTCCTTTACACAGGAAGCGCAGCCCCAGCAGTCTTTAGGATAGCGCATTTCTGCTTTTCCCTCTGCATTCATAGCAATCAGGCTTCCCGGACAGACACCGGCACATCTGCCACAGCCTACACATTTACTTTTATCAATCCGTATACTCATTACGCCACCTCCCTGCTACACATTCCACTCTACCTGTGCCAATGAATCCAAATCACGGTAAATCACATGTATCTCACCATTTTCCAGCTTAGAATTCACAAAACATTTTCCTTGTTCGCTTTTATTCGGATAATCCTGGTTCTCACCAAACACATGCCAGCGTGTTTCTTTTCGTGCTCTTAAATGTGCAATCAAGGTGAGACATACCACCAGACGTTCCTTCAATTCATAGAGAAACAATAACTCATGCATATCTTCTGCCTTTAGCTGTTCTGACAAAGATATGAGATTTTTTATTTTCTCTTCTGCCATAGCAAGTTGTTTCTCATTGTATTGATAATTGGTTCGAATTCCACCTGCGTAGGTGTCCATAACCTTTTGCATGGCATCTTCCATTTCTTCAATGGAATAGACCCCTCTCTCATTAGAAAGATACTGTAACACTGTCTGTTCCTGTTCTTTTACTCTGGCATCTACTTCACTGCTCTCTAAATACGTCAAGGACTCTTGCTCTAAGACTTTCACAATTGATAACGCTGCCAGTTCACCTTCCACCAGTGCACCAGTTACATATTTCTGCGGACAACCGCCTGCCACATCACCCGCTGCATACAGACCATCAATTGTAGTTCTTCGTTCATTATCTATCCAGTAACCGCTTGCGGTATGACCGCCAACCACATATGGCTCAGTTCCTTCAATCTCTACATCCTGTTCACTCGGATTTTTTCCGGATTCGATCCATTTCAATGTCTGGGATGGTGCCATATTAAGATATGCTCGTTTTACATCTTCTTCCTGCTGCTTAGTAATGCCTGAGGTTCTTAGATAACATGGTCCTCTGCCTTCTATCGTTTCCTGAACCGTGCCATAAACACGTTCTGATGTAGTCAATCCATATTTATCTTCATACACCTCACCTTTTGCATTTACCTGCTTTGCACCAAGACCTTGTGCAATGGTACCTGTTGGTGCAATGGTATCTTTACAACGCAGGGCAACAAAACGCATTTCAAAGGTGGTCATCTCTGCTCCATACCGGATGCCAAGAGCATAACCCGTACCAGTGTTAAATGGTGGATACCACATCTTATGTCTGGAAAATCCCGGATTGTTTGGTCGATACAGACCGGAAGCACCACCTGTCGCACAGAGAACCTGCTTTGCCTCTAACACATAAAGTACCGGTTCCTCCACACCTAATCCAATGGCTCCGTAGATTCTTCCATCCTTTACAAGATAATCAATTACATTCACCTGATTTAACACAGTGACGGAAGGCAGGCAACTTACTGCATCTGCAAGTAATGGCTTAATATTTTCACCATTTATCTTGATGTTCCGGTTACCTCTTGCCACATATTCACCATTTTCATCCTTCAAAATTACAAGACCTAAATCTTCTAACTTTTTCGTAACACGATTCAGTCCTTCAGACATAGTAAGAAGCAAGTCTTTTCTTGCAATTCCATCTGCATCTTTTAAAGCATAGTCCACATAATCCTGCGGCTTTCTTCCTTTAGTGATATAGGCATTCAATGCATTGACACCAGCAGCCAGACAACCGCTTCTTTTTATATTCGCTTTTTCTGCAATCAAAACCGTTGCATTAGAATGTTCTGCAATGGTAAGTGCCGCATAACATCCCGATGTTCCACCGCCAATAACCAGTACATCTGTTTTATATTTTTTTATCGCTAACTTCTTATCCATTCAGACCTCCATCTTTCAAATCACCATTCTTATTATCTGGCAAATCGTTTTTTCTATTGTAATCTTGTAACCATTCCGTACCCTCACAGTTACGCAATCTCTACTGCTTAAATCACCATACTACTGTCAGCTGTTGCAAGCAGATTCTGATTCTCTACCAGCTTCGTATCTCTATCCTCATACAGATACATACGGTATATAAATACATTCACTTCTTCGCCAACTTCTAATTTATCCTTTTCTAATGACCAGGTTGCTGTCAGATGATTGCCATTAACTAACAGCTTAACCTCCTGGTAACTTCCACGGAAGGATACCTGTTCCACCACCGCAGTTTCTGTACTTTTTTCATACTGCTGTACAGTGCCTTTTTTGCTGATTTTCAAAAACTCCGGCCGCACCATTGCCTGCTTGAATTTCTCTTCATATGAAAATCCTTTAAATTCACCATAATTTTCAATCTCTGTAGCATCGCCTACAAAGTGTGCTACAAAGGCAGTCTCCGGTTTCTGATAAATTTCCATTGGTGTTCCAATCTGTTCCACTTGTCCGTGACTGGTGATAATAATTTCATCTGCAACCTCTACCGCTTCCTCTTGATCATGGGTAACGAAAATACTGGTAATACCTACTTTGGTAATCATATCCTTTAACCAGCTTCGCAGTTCTTTTCTTACCTTCGCATCAATGGCAGCAAATGGCTCATCAAGGAGCAACAAGTGTGGATTCGGTGCTAAGGCTCTGGCAAATGCCACTCTTTGTCTCTGACCTCCAGATAACTGATAGGGATAGCGTTTCTCTAAACCGGATAATCCTATCAATTCAATGAGTTCCATGACACGGTCATGAATTTCCTGTTTGCTTTTTTTCTGCACCTTGAGTCCAAATGCAATATTGTCATATACTGTCATATAACGGAACAGTGCATAATTCTGAAATACAAAGCCTATTCCCCTCTGGCTGGGAGGAATATCATTCACCCTGACACCATCTATGAAGATATCCCCGGAGTCTGGCGTTTCTAATCCTGCTATCATGCGCAGAATAGTTGTTTTTCCACTTCCACTGGAGCCTAACAGTGCAATTAATTTTCCTTTTTCGATACCAAAGTTGATATCCTTTGACGCCTGAAAACTGCCATAGTTTTTATTTACATATTTAAGTTCAACATACATCAGTGTCCGGCTCCTTTCTTTCCTTTATATTCCACAATATTTCTCAGTATCAGTAAAATGACTGCCAACACAACTAACAACGTAGATACAGCAAAGGCATCGTTGAATTTGAAGTCGTTGTACAAAATCTCAATGTGTAATGGCAATGTGTTGGTTTTTCCGCGAAGATGACCGGATATTACGGACACCGCTCCAAACTCTCCCATTGCTCTTGCCGTACAGAGAATGACTCCATATAGCAATGACCATTTTATATTAGGAAATGTAACCTTGCGGAATATATAAAATCCGCTTGCACCCATTAACGCGGCCGCTTCTTCCTCATCACTGCCCTGTGCATTTAAGACAGGTAACAGCTCTCTTGATACAAATGGAAAAGTTACAAATACCGTTGCCAGTATTACGCCCGGCACCGCAAATATAATCTTAATATCCAAAGCCTCCAACAAGCCATTTGCCCACCCCATTCTTCCATACGTGAGAGAAAATACCAGACCTGCAATAACAGGTGAGATGGCAAATGGAATATCAATCAATGTTGTCAGCACTTTTTTTCCTTTAAATTGATATTTCGTAAGCAACCAGGCTGCAAATAGTCCAAAAATTACATTCACTACCACCGCTACCAATGTTGCTTCCAATGTCAGTACTAATGCTTTTAATGCGTACTTATCTGTGATAGCTGCTAAATACGACTCTATTCCCTTGCCAAAGGCTTCTACCATAACCAATGCCAGTGGCATAATCAGCATAAGGAAAAGAAAGAGAACACTAATACCTATTAAAATCCATTTCGTTATTTTCGCTTTCATACTCGTTCCACTCCTATCTCGCTATATTAGTACAATAATACAGTAAGACCTTATTTTTCTTTCAGCACAAGCTTTCAAATTGCTATGCTTTAAACTTACCTGTATATATCTGAATTGAATTAATTACCAACATAATAAGGAATGAAAACAGTAACATAACAAGGGCAATCGCCGTTGCTCCCGTATAATCAAATTCCTCAAGCTTACTTACAATTAACAACGGGGCAATCTCTGTTTCATATGGTGCATTTCCTGCAATAAATACGACACTTCCGTATTCACCCACACCTCTTGCAAAAGCAAGACCAAATCCTGTCAAAAGTGCTGGTAACAGTTCCGGGAAAATTACTTTAAAAAATGTACGGAATCGACTGGCTCCTAACATTTCCGCTGCTTCCTCGTACTGTTTATCCAATCCCTCCAGTACCGGCTGCACACCGCGCACCACAAAGGGAATTCCAATAAATATCATTGCAAGGACAATTCCTAACTTCGTATAGGAAATCTTAAGTCCCCATTTTGCAAATATACTTCCTAACCATCCCTGGTCTGAATAGAGTGTTGTCAGTGCAATACCTGCCACTGCGGTAGGTATTGCAAAAGGCAATTCTATCAGTCCGTCAACAATCCTTTTGCAAGGAAACTCGTATCGGACTAAGACCCATGCTAACAACAATCCAAAAATAGTATTGATGATTGCTGCTACAAACGAGCAACCAAAGCTTACCTGATAGCTGGATACGACTCGTTTGTCTGTCACAGTACCTATAAATTCTTCCGGACTAAATCCTGCTGTTTTCAGCACAATGGATGCCATAGGAATCAGAATAATGAAACTTAACACGGAAATCGTGATTCCTGCTGAGATTCCAAAGCCCGGTATGACATTCCTACGCTTCTTTTTCATAAGTCATTCCACCTATCCCCTTCTAACTTACATTACTTTTCATATATCTGGTCAAAGATACCACCGTCGGCAAAATGCTTTTCAGCTACCGCAGTCCAGCCACCAAACAGTTCATCATCGATTGACACCAGATTCATGTTATAATCAAACTGATCCTTAAATTCTTCTGCTACCTTTTCATCAGAAGGACGATAGAAATTTTCACCCGCGATTCTCTGGCCTTCTTCTGAATATAAGTATTCAAGATATGCCTCTGCCACTTCTCTCGTTCCTCTGTCATCTGCCACTTCATCTACCACGGCTACCGGTGGTTCCGCATAAATAGAAATACTTGGTGTTATGATTTCAAAATCATCCGGTTGTTCCAGAATAGACAAATACGCTTCATTTTCCCAGGCAACCAACACATCACCCTGTCCATTTTCGACAAATGTAGTGGTAGCGCCTCTGGCACCAGAATCCAATACTAATACGTTGCCATACAACTGATTCATGAAGTCTTTCATTTGTTCTTCATCACCGTTGTATTCCTGCGCTGCATATGCCCATGCCGCTAAATAATTCCATCTTGCACCACCTGAAGTCTTCGGATTTGGAGTGATCACTCCTACATCTTCTTTAATCAAATCGTCCCAGTCATTAATCTGCTTTGGATTTCCTTTACGAACCAAAAACACTATAGTAGAAGTATATGGGCAGCTATTGTTTTCAAACTGCTTCTGCCAGTCTGCATCCATCATACCACCCTCAACTAATGCATGGATATCATCTGCTAACGCTAATGTAACCACATCCGCTTCATTTCCTTCTAAAACAGAGCGTGCCTGCTTGCCGGAACCGCCGTGAGACTGCACTACGTTTACTTCCTGCCCTGTTTTTTCTTTCCAGTATTTTGCAAATACTTCATTATAACTTTCATATAATTCTCTGGTTGGATCATAAGATACATTGGTAATTTCAATACTTGCTGCATTACTGCCCGCCTCTTTATCAGAGTCACCGCATCCTGCCATAGCTAGTACAGTTGCCAGAGAAAGGGCAGTTGCCCCTATTTTTTTCCATAAACGATTTTTCATACTATTCTCCATCCCGCTGCTTTCGCAACAAAAGTTCCTATTCAATCAGCAATTCTTCTCTTGTAACTTCCCCTTCAATATGGAAAGAGCGAAGTACCGGCTCCTCTTCCTGTAAAGAGAGAATCAGATAGCTCATTTTTGAATCATAGGCTAAACGAATGTCCTCCTGTGATGGTCTGGAGGGCGATGCCGGATGGGAATGAAAATTCCCAATCAGCACATTCTTTTTGCTTCGTATATCCTTCATCACCTGTAATTGCTCCTCCGGACTTAAACTAAAATGCTCCGGGCTTGCATCTATATTGGTAAGAAGATATACATCTGTTATTACTTTTTTATCGCCTTCTATGTAACCACCCAACAGACCACACGCTTCATTTGGAACGTGCTTCTGACAATGGGTTACCATTTTTTCATAATCGCTTTTTTTCAAAACTACCATGATGCGCCTCCTCTGCTGCTTAGTGTTTATCTTCGCAGACTGCCTGTTCGTAATCAATTAATTTGTGAATTGTCGGATTATCACCACATATCTTACAATCAGCTACATGATTTGGAAGCTTCACTTTGCGGAAATCCTGCTTGATTGCATCATAGGTAAGCAGATGTCCTGTCAATAACTCTCCTACACCTAAAATGTATTTGATTGCTTCCATTGCCTGCAAGCTTCCAATTACACCACCCATGGCACCAATGACACCAGCCTGCTTACAGGTTGGTACTGCATCCTTTGGTGGTGGATCCTTGAAAATGCATCGATAGCATGGTCCCTGACCTGGCACATAAGTCATAAGCTGTCCCTTGAACCTTATAATTCCTGCATGCGAAAATGGCTTTCCTGCCATAACACACGCATCATTAATTAAGAATTTCGCAGGGAAATTATCTGTACCATCAATAACAAAATCATAATCCTTTATCAAATCCATGATATTTTCAGAGGTAACAAAGGTACGATAGGTATGCACTGTAACATCCGGATTCATGCTGTTCATAGTTTCTTCTGCTGATTTTACTTTTGCTTTTCCTACGTCTGCTGTTCCATGAATAATCTGTCTCTGCAAATTCGATAAATCTACTTCATCAGCATCGGCAATACCAATAGTACCTACTCCTGCTGCTGCTAAGTACATAGCTGCTGGTGCACCTAATCCACCGGCACCGATAATTAATACTTTGGCATCTAACAGTTTTTTCTGTCCTTTGACACCTACTTCTTTTAAAATGATATGACGTGAATACCGTTCTAACTGTTCATCAGTCATTGCCATTGCTACCACCTCCCATGAAATATAAGAATTCTACAACATCACCATCGTTTAATACTGTATTTGGTACATCCTCTGATTTTACAAACTCATCATTGATAGAAACGGTAACGTACTGTGGTGTTTCTACCTGTTCAATTTCAAATAATTCTACCAGCTTTAAGCCATCCTTATATTCCTTTTTTTCGCCTGCTACTGTAAGCTTCATAGTTCCATTCCTCCTAAATTATCACTTTATTTTGTGTTTATGCAGTTACCCATTCCACTAATTCCTGCTTCTTTAAAACGCCTTGTTTGCGTCCTACTTTTTTTCCTTCTTTGAACAGAAGTAATGTAGGGGAAGCCATTACCTTGTGCTGGTCTGCTAAGTCTGCATCAAAGTTTACATTTACTTTGTATACCTTGATTGCTCCTGCAAGGGATTCTTCCACTTCTGCCAACACGGGAGCCAGCTGTTTACATGGGATACAGCTATCCCCGTAAAACTCCACTAACACGGGTACTTCACTTTGTAATACTTTTTCATTAAAATCGTCTGCATGAATACGTTCTGCCATATCTTATTCCTCCACTTTTTTTACTATCAATACATAAGTGCCATCCTCATTATTCACAAGCTTCAGCACCTGCTGTCCTTCTTCCTTGATGCTTCTTGGTACATTTTGTACCGGTTCTCCATCATTCATTTTGATTGCCAACACTTGACCTATCTCTATTTCTTCCAGTGCTGCCTTTGCCTTTACAAATGTAAGAGGGCAAACTTTATCAGTAATATCTACTACTTCATCTATTTTAATTCCTTCGATTTCCATTTTCAACTTTCCTTTCTTTCATATGCATTTAAAATTCGTTTACGGAATTCGTCCTCACCTACGCGCTGTAAGGTAAAGCGGAAGCGTTCTCCTGAATTAGCAAATTCTTCAAAAAATTCAATTGCCGCATCTGCCACCCGGAACAAAGCCTCTTTTTCCTTAATAAGAGGAAGAAAACTTTCTCCCTTATATATCTGGTTGCCAAACAATCCGCCAAAAGATACCATGTATCCGCTTTCGCCCTTCCATGCATCGGTTGGACATGATTTTACGCAACGTCCACAGTAATTACATTTTGAACGGTCAATCTCAACACCTGTCTTTGTACAGGTAATTGCTCCTTCTCGACAGGCTTTTTCACAGACACCACAGTGAATACAGCTATTCAAATCACAAGTAACTTCCATGCCGCCCTTGATACCAAAATCATTTTCTTCCGCCTTCAGACAATTGTTCTGACAACCGGTGATACCAAATTTAAACTTATGTGGAAGTTCTCTGCCGAAATAACGTTCATTCAACTCCTCTGCCAGTTCATGGGTTTTGATACAGCCACTCGGGCAGATATCGGAACCCTGACAGGCTGTTATGGTACGAACTCTTGGACCACATACCCCAGGCTTTACACCACCTTTTAACAGCTCGGCGCGAACAGCTTCAATATCATCAAAATGAATAAATGGTATCTCAATTCCCTGTCTGGATGTCATATGTACATAGCCATGGCCATATTTGTCTGCCACCTCTGCTACTGTACGAATATTTTCTGCCGTTAGGTCTCCACCCACCACCTGCAAACGCAGTGAAAAATATCCTTTTTGCTTTTGCCGCATAAAGCCGCCTTTTTTTAATGAACCGTAATCAATGTTTGCCATCGGTTACTCCTCCTTTTCTAATGCCTGTGTAAAATCTTCTATCAAATCTTCGATATCTTCAATTCCTACACTGATTCGTACCAAATCATCGAATACACCAGCATTTTCTTTTTCTTCCTGAGTACTATGGAGATTCAATGTAGATTCCGGATGAATGACTAATGTCTTTGTATCTCCAATATTTGACAATTTAAGCGGCAGCTGTAAATGATTAATAAGAGAAAATGCTTTCTCTTTACTGCCAACTCGTACTGTCAGAATTGCGCCATACCGTTCTCCAAACTGCTCCTTTGCCAGTATATGCCATGGACTGCTTTCTAATCCCGGATAATTTACTTGAAGCTGTGGGTCATATTTTTCTAAATACTCTGCAAGTGCTTTCGCATTGTTGCAGGAACGCTCCATTCGCAAACCTAAGGTCTCCATGCCAATCATATTTAAAAATGCATTTTGTGGCGAAAGACAGGCACCTGTATTTCGGAATAATCCATTCCGCAGTTTTGCGGTATAGGCAAAGCCTCCAAATTTCTTATACGCTTTCATACCCGGATACTTTTCCGTATCCCATTCAAATTTTCCGCCATCTGTTAGAACACCGCTGATACCATTGCTGGTACCGTTAATATATTTTGATGTGGAATTCACTACGATATCTGCACCTAATTCTAAAGGCTTTACTAAATAAGCAGTAGCCACTGTATTATCGATTATCAATGGTAATCCTTGCTCATGCGCCAGTTCACTCAACCCTTTAATATCTGTCACATCCATTCCCGGATTGCCAATGGTTTCCGCAAAATACACTCTGGTATGTGCATTGGTTGCTTTCTTGAATGCTTCAAAGTCATTATTTTTTACAAAATGTGTTGTAATTCCAAATGCTTCTAAATCTTTGAATAAATCAATGCTTCCTCCATACAGACTTGCGCTGGACACAATTTCATCTCCTGCCCGCAAAATATTTAACAGTGCATTGCTTAGTGCTGCCATACCGGATGCGCAAGCTATGCTGGCAATTCCTCCTTCTAATGCTGTCATTCTTTTTTCAAATGCATCTACTGTCGGATTGCTGATGCGGGTGTAGGAGTACCCCGGTGCCCTGTTTGCAAATATTTTTGCTAACTGCTCGGCTGTACTTTGTTCAAAAGCACTGGATTGATAGATTGGTGTCAGTGTGGCACCAGTATTTTTGTCACCACTAAAATTAGTATGTAACAAAGCTGTATTGAATTTCATGGTTCTCCTCCGTTTTGGTATGCCATACTTTTTATTTCCTACTAGTCCTATATGTTATAGTTTAATTATAGGATATATTTTCCAAAAGTGTTAATCGAAAAAACAAACAGCTGGTTATAAGTTTTACCTATAACGTGTCTGTTCGTCATTCAAGATATAAATATGCACCTTCCTTTCAAATTCGTGCGCATCATTTTTTATATACTAGGAAATTTCATACATTACCTCATGCAACAGACTGTTGTAATTTCCTAGTATATGAAAAAAGTCAAAAAACAGGATGCGTAATGCACCCTGTCTTTTTGACTTTTTTATTTATTATACCGTTATTCTTACAGCTGTGCTGTAACAAAAATATCATAAATTGCACGGATTGCTGCTTCAAAATCTGTGTTCTTTACACCAATGATAATATTTAACTCACTAGAACCCTGATCAATCATCTTAACGTTAATCTTTGCATGTGCAAGTGCAGCAAAGATTCTGCCAGCTGTACCTCTTGTAGACTTCATACCACGTCCAACGACTGCAATTAAAGAAAGGTCTGACTCTAATTCAATCGAATCCGGCTGCGCTAAGCGATGGATATCTGCCATGACGGTCTGCTCCTTCTCCTGGAATTCGTCCTGATGAACGAATACTGTCATTGTATCGATACCTGATGGCACATGTTCAAATGAAATTCCACTTTCTTCAAATGCCTGTAATACCTTTCTACCGAAGCCAATCTCCGCATTCATCATATCTTTTTCGATATTAACGGATACGAATCCCTTTTTACCTGCAATACCGGTAATTGTATAATCAGGAATACGGCATGTACTTTCTACAATCATGGTACCTGGATCTTCCGGTGCATTTGTATTACGGATATTAATCGGAATACCTTCCTTACGAACAGGGAATACCGCGTCTTCATGAAGTACAGAAGCACCCATGTAAGATAACTCTCTTAACTCTCTGTAAGTAATTGTATGAATTACCTCTGGATTGTTGATGATTCTAGGATCTGCTACTAACATACCTGAAACATCTGTCCAGTTCTCATACAGATTTGCTTTTACAGCTTTTGCCACAATAGAACCTGTAACATCAGAACCACCACGGGAAAATGTTTTTACTGTTCCATTGTCATATGCACCGTAAAAACCTGGAATGACAGCTCTTTCAATTCCCTTTAATTTCTCACTCAGTACTTCATTCGTCTTATCTGCATTGAAGGAACCATCTTCCTTGAAGAAAATTACAGTTGCAGAGTCAATAAATTCATAGCCTAAATACTCTGCCATGATAATACCATTTAAGTATTCTCCACGAGATGCTGCATAATCAACACCGGCTTTTTTCCCAAAATTCTCATTTACAACCTTGAATTCATCCTCTAATGATAAATCCAGTCCAAGTCCTTTAATAATCTCATCATATCTGTTCTTAATTGCAACCAGATTACTGCTGTAATCTTTTCCTTCTTCTGCCAGCTTATAGCACTGAAGCAACATATCAGTTACTTTTGTATCAGAAGAAAAACGTTTACCTGGTGCGGAAGGAACCACATATTTTCTGTCCTCATCAGCACAAATGATGTTTTTTACCTTTTTGAACTGTTCTGCACTAGCTAAGGAGCTTCCTCCAAACTTTACTACTTTTTTCATAAATTCATCTCTCCGTTTACTCAAATATGATGGATTCTAAATTAATGCCATCTTATAATAGGAAACCACGTTTCCGCCAGATAATCAAGTCTTTTTTCAATTTTGTAACATTTATATAATTTTCTATATGAAAACAGCCTATCTATTGTCACTAATATCAACCTCACCTTTATATTGACACAAACTGCTAATGCGGATAAAATGAAGAAAGTGTTGTTCCATTACAATACGAAATAACCCTACGGAGGACAAACTCATGACAATAAAAGCAGGCTTCTTTGGTTTCGGGCTAATTGGCGGTTCCCTCGCTAAACACATAAGAAAAGCATATCCCGACGCCATTATATATGCTTATGATATTGATACAGACGGATTAAATCTTGCCATAGAGGAAGGCACTCTGACTGCTGCTTGTAACAGCCCTGAGGACATGCGATTCGGAGAATGTGATTACTTATATCTCTGCACCCCTGTCAGCTTTGCGAAAGATTTTCTCCCATATATTAAATCTTATATCAAACCTGACTGCATTTTAACAGATGTGGGCAGTGTAAAAAACGTAATACACAAGGAAATAAAAAAAGCTGGTCTGGAATCTAATTTTATTGGAGCACATCCGATGGCAGGCTCTGAAAAAACAGGTTACCAGAACGCTACCGACACATTATTCGAAAATGCCTACTACATACTGACACCAGAATCTGATACCAGTAAGGAAATGCTGGAACGTTATACCACATTTGTGACTTCTCTCGGTGCTATTCCACTTGTTCTTGACTACGAAAAGCACGATTTTGTTACAGCTGGTATCAGTCATATTCCACATATTGCAGCCAGCGCACTGGTGAATCTGGTTGCTGCCAATGACTCATCAGAAGAATATATGAAACAAGTTGCCGCAGGAGGATTTAAGGATATTACACGAATTGCTTCTTCCTCCCCTATTATGTGGCAAAATATTTGCCTTGCCAACCGTGATGCCGTTCTGCAATTATTAGACAGTTTCCTCTCTATTTTGCAGACAATGCGTGAACAAATTGATCAGAAAAATGAGCAGGCAATTATTGACTTTTTTTCGTCTGCTCGCACTTACCGCAACAATCTGAACGCTGCACAAAAAGGCGCTATTCATAATGTATATGCAATGCAATGTGATTTAACTGACCGTGTTGGTGAAATTTCAACCATCACATCCATTCTTGCTGAGCATACACTGAATTTAAAAAATCTTGGTATTCTTCACAACAGGGAAGGACTAGAAGGCATCCTGCAATTAGAATTTTATGACAAAGCCACTCTTCACAAAGCAACGGCCGTCTTATCTGAAGCAGGCTTTCCGGTATTCGAAAATTAGTACAGAACAAAGCGCGTGCAAGCACGCTCTCGCGAATTCAGCCAACCAATATGCTTACACGCTTTGCCCCGCCGAATTTGGCACGCAATGCATCTTCCTTTCAAATTCGTGCGCATCACTTTTATATAAAAAGAAAGACACGATTCGTTTTTACAAATCATGTCTTTCTTTTTATTGTTTTTATGTAACTATTCAGAACAGGACTGTGCTGAACTGCACAGTCCGTATGAAAACGTAGTGGCAGCAGGCCAAAATCCATCACCGTAGGTGATTCTGCATGGATTTTGGCTCGTAACTATGAGGGTACTGAATAGTTACGTTTTTATTGTAATTGTTTGCTCACATATTCCACAAATCCATCCGGCGGCAATGGTCTTGAGAAATAATATCCCTGAATATAATTTACTTCTATCTGTCGTAGCCTCTGGTATTCTTCCTCTGTTTCAATACCCTCTGCCACAATATCTAATCCTAACATATTGGCTGTAGAAATTTCATTTCCAATAATGATATTCGCTGTATCTGAATGAAAAAAGGCGGACATCATATTTTTATCAAACTTCACAGTACGGAAAGAGAAATCAATCAGATAAGAACAATTCGAACTGCCCGTTCCATAATCATCCAGTGAAAAATGAGCACCTGCACGGGTCAGCTTATCCATGTGTTCTTCCATCAGGCTGGTAAATGTCATCGTAATTGTCTCTGTCACTTCAAATTCAATCATGGACGGCGGCACATTATATTTATTCATAATCATAATAAAGTGGTCTGCCATATCCTCCTGTATGCACTGAATGGTGGATAAATTCACATGAATATGGTCAATTCCCAACTCTGGCCTTGGCAACAATTCCTTTTGAATAAACATACAGACTTTTTCAAAAATAATATATCCCAATTCCACAATCATGTTACTCTTCTCTGCAAGAGGAATAAACTCCATCGGCGATATGTATTTACCATTTTCATCACGAAGTCTTGCCAGTGCTTCTGCCGCAGTAATACGTCCATCCTTTATGGAATAAATAGGTTGATACTCCACTTCTATACTCTTATGTTTCGAAGCTCTGTTCAATGCTTGTTCCACTTCGATTTCCTTATGGTATTCCGCCATCAACTTTTCATCTGCCACAACCACATTTGACTGTTTTTTTTCTTCTAAATAGCGTAGCATATAATCACGCATATCCCAAAGTTCTTCTAAATTAATAAAATGCTCCGGATAATCAAATACAACAATCTCCGGGGTAAGCTTCAATTCCATATGGTCAACTTTCCATACCTTTTGAAAACGTGCCTGGATACGTTCCACTGTTTCATCTATCGGTCTTTTATGTTTTTGTATAAAAATAGCAAACTCATTTGTTTCAACACGAAATGAATAATATTTGCTTCCACATTCTCTAAAGAAACTACCTAGTAATTCTGTCAACTCATGCGAGGACTTATTACCCATAGCCATTCGCAAGGAATTCATCTTGCAGATCCGCACATAAACAATTGTTATCCGTTCCTTATTCTCTATGCAGGAGTGAATCATACTTTTCAACGCTTTTCGATTGCCTAACTTGCTGGTATAATCTGTCATTTCCCCTTGGTTCTGCATAGATAAATACAAAAGCAACAGAATAATAACGCGCACCAATCCTTCCAGAATAAGCCCCGGCATGCAGAATTCCATCAAAAGCGCACCTACAGCCAGACATGTGTAAAAAAAGATAACAATCTTCGTATATTTCCGAATTCGCTTCGTTCCCAATATAAGTATGACAACTTCCATAAGCAGGTATGCCGCATTATTGACATAAACAAAAATATGTGCACTTCCCTGCTGTATATTACCGCTCCCATCAATATAATACAAATATTGCGTAAATGGTGTTAAAAGGAGTAGCACTCCTAAAAACACCATCGGCAAGCTTCCTGCTAATACAAGATTTCTACGCTCTTTTTTCTTAAGTTCACAGCAATACAATGAATAATAATAAAACATATAATAATTGAATCCTTGAAAGCCAAAAACGGCAAACGCCAATATATGCTTTAGCATTCTTGGAATCTCTGCGTCAAAATGATTGCTCACCCCTAAGAACAAATTCACAGCAGAGCCTAAAATAGACCCCATTAGAAACATGAGAAACAAGCGTGTCCTTTTTGACGGAAACTGCTTGTACGCAATAAAATGTACCAACAAAAGACACATCACGATACATGATGCCATTTCGTAACTATAATTATAATGCATTTCACTCCACCCCAAGTTGAAACAGACGCCCCTTTTATATTTGGACAACTATTTCCTTTTTCATTATATTATACAACTTTTTAAACAACTTAGGGGCATTATATCACAAATTCGATCTATTTGTGGTCTATCAAAAGTACCAGCACCGTATTTCTATTCATTCTCATGAATATCTGCTTTTGGTTTCTCCAATCCTTCTATCACAATATTATGTTTTTCTGCATAATCCCAAAGAGCTGCATGAATGGCTTCCTCCGCCAACAGGGAACAATGCACTTTGACAGGTGGCAATCCATCCAGTGCCTCCATAACAGCCTTGTTTGTTACCTGCAACGCCTCATATATGGTTTTCCCCATTACCAGCTCTGTTGCCATGCTGCTAGTTGCCACTGCTGCACCGCAACCAAATGTTTTAAATTTACAATCGGTAATCACCTTTGTATCCTCATCCACTGACAAATAAATTCTCATGATATCGCCACATTTCGCATTACCTACTGTACCTACTCCACTGGCATTCTCAATTTCTCCTACATTTCTTGGATTCGAAAAATGATCCATTACCTTTTCACTATACATTATGCTGTCTCTCCTCTCAAAAAATCTTCATACAACGGTGACATGCTTCTCAATCTTTCTACAATTGATGCCAAATTCTCTACGACATAATCAATTTCCTCTTCTGTATTTTCCTCTGACAAGGTTAATCGAAGAGAACCATGTGCAATCTCATGTGGCAGTCCAATTGCTAACAGTACATGCGACGGGTCTAATGAACCGGACGTACATGCAGAACCACTAGAACCGCATATTCCTTTCTGGTCCAACAGAATCAGCAACGACTCACCCTCAATAAACCGGAAGCAGAAATTTACATTATTTGGCAATCTGGTCGTTCTTGAACCATTTAATTTTGCATGAGGAATGGTTTCTTCTATTTTCTGAATCAGATAATCGCGAAGCTTTGTTTCTTTCTCCATACGCTCCTGCATTGTTTCCTTTGCCAGCTTTGCAGCTAATCCCATACCAATAATTCCCGGAACATTGTGAGTTCCTGCGCGACGATGTCTTTCCTGTGCTCCTCCATGAATAAATGCACCAAGTTTGATTCCATTTCTGATATACATGATACCAATTCCCTTTGGTCCATTGATTTTATGGCCGCTGGCACTGAGGAGATCAATATTCATATCTGTAACAGAAATTGGAATATGACCAAACGCTTGTACTGCATCTGTGTGAAAAAAGACATTATGCTTTTTCGCAATTTCGCCGATTTCCTTTATTGGTTGAATGGTTCCAATTTCATTATTTGCTGTCATGACACTGATTAAAATAGTCGAAGGTCGAATGGCTTTTTCTAATGCATCCAGGTCAATTAATCCATCTCCATCAACGTCCAGATACGTCACTTCATAGCCATGCTTCTCCAAATATTCGCAGGTATGCAACACTGCATGATGCTCTATCTTTGTTGTAATGATGTGATTTCCTTTCTCTTTGTATGCTTCTGCAATTCCTTTGATAGCCCAGTTGTCAGATTCACTTCCTCCAGCTGTAAAATAGATTTCCTGACTCTTTGCATCAATCAAATCCGCAATCTGCTCTCTGGCATCCTCTACCGCATTTTTGCATGTTCCGGCAAACCGATATACAGAAGACGGATTGGCATAGTATTCTGTAAAATATGGCTTCATTGCCTCAAAAACCTCTGGCTTGACTGCTGTTGTAGCAGCGTTATCTAAATATATAATATCATTCATAGTTTACACACTCCTTTTTATTTCATACTATTCTGATAGGTTTTATTCCATTATAGTACTTTCTTTGTATTTGTCAAGCATAAAAAGAGCTTTTTTTAAAAAAATAGCATCCAAACCTTCGTAAGGTTAGGATGCTATTCTTTTCATGTATGTTTATAAGAAAAATAATAATTAATTGTTCATTAAATCAATTGATACAAACCCTTATTTTAAGCCATTATCCGTATTTACTGGAGTTCATACGGTGTTTCCTGATATACATAATAATTCAGCCAATTCGTATACAATCCATTCGCATGCGAACGCCACTGCAACAGTGGTCTTTGAGTTGCGTCGTCATTTGGATAATAATTCACCGGCATTTTTATCGGCAATCCCTTAGACAGATCTCTCTTATATTCAATATCAAGCGTCATTCTGTCATATTCCGGATGCCCCATCATAAATATCTGCTTACCATGTTCTGCGGCTACTAGGAAAATTCCTGCTTCCTCCGATTCTGCAAAAATTTTCAAATCAGGACAATTGCGGATCGCTTCCTCATCTACACCAGTGTGGCGGGAATGTGGCGCGTAGAAAATATCATCAAAACCGCGTACCAGTGGCTCTTTTCTGTTCAATACACGGTGGGCATAGACACCAAACATTTTCTTGTCTAACAAATGTTTTTTCACTCCGTAATGATAGTATAAGCCTGCCTGCGCGCCCCAACAGATGTGAAGGGTACTGGTTACATGGTTTTTTGACCATTCCATAATTTCAGTCAACTCTGACCAGTAATTGACTTCCTCGTAAGCAAGCTGCTCTACCGGCGCGCCGGTGATAATCAAACCATCTAAGTCATGGTTCTGGATATCTTGAAAATTCTTGTAAAATTCATTGATATGACTCACGGATGTATTTTTTGATACATGGGATTCCATATGCAAAAATGTTACATTTACCTGCAAAGGTGTGTTAGATAATGCACGAAGTAACTGCAATTCTGTGTCCTGTTTGATTGGCATCAGATTCAGAATACCAATCTCAAGAGGACGGATATCCTGACTGATTGCCCGTGTTTCGTCCATCACAAATATATTTTCTGAAATTAGCTTTTCAAGTGCTGGTAAAGTACCTTTTGTCTTAATTGGCATAGTAAAACCTCCTGCTTAAATTATTCTGTCTGTGCAAGCTTTTTCAGTTCTTCCTCTGTAAGTACAGGAATACCTAATGACTGCGCCTTTGTCAGTTTACTGCCTGCTTCTTCTCCCGCTACCACATAATCAGTTTTCTTACTTACACTTCCTGACACTTTTCCGCCATATTCTTCAATAAAAGCGGCAGCCTCTTTTCGACCCATAGTCGGAAGTGTTCCCGTAATTACAAATGTTTTTCCTGCAAATACCTGCGGTTCCCTGCTTTCCTTTACTTCCACTTCCATCTTAACACCTGCTTCTTGTAATCGGCGCAAAATATTCTGATTCTTTTCATCTGCAAAAAAAGCAGCAATGGCTTCTGCTGTAATGCCGCCTACATCCTGCACCTGTACTAAGGATTCCGCATCTGCTTGTGATAATCGCTCTAGGGAACCATATTCACGCATAATTGTCTTAGCTGAAGCTTTTCCCACATTTGGAATTCCTAAACCGGCAAGAAGCATATACGGCTCATTGTTCTTTGATTGTTCAATGGTATCTAATAGTTTATCGGTATTCTTTTCTTTTCCGATAATACCTTGTTCAATCAATTCCTCCCTGTGGTTTTTCAAATCATAAATATCAGCAATATCTTTCAAATAACCTAACCGCACTAAATCCTGAATATATACGGTGCCAAAACCCTTAATATCCATGGCATCTCTGCCTACAAAATTCACAATATGACGTTCTAACTGGGCAGGACAATTACTGCCGGTACAACGGATATCTGCTGTATCGCCTTCTCGCACCGCTGGTGCGCCACAGACAGGACAGGTAGCCGGTATTTTAAACGGAACCGCTAAAGCCGGTCGTTTTTCCTTAACTACAGATTTTACCTTTGGAATGATTTCTCCCGACTTATACACAGTAATAGTATCACCAATGCAAACATCCAATTCATCCATGTAATCCTGATTATGAAGGGTGGCTCTGGAAACAGAGGTTCCGCATAAACGGATTGGCTCAAATACTGCTGTTGGCGTAATTCTTCCAGTTCTTCCCACACTTAATTCAATTTCCTTTAACACGGTTTCTTTTTCTTCTGGTGGGTATTTGTATGCCACCGCCCATTTAGGCACCTTTGAAGTCTGACCTAACTGATTTCTGGCTGCGATGCTGTTTAATTTTACAACTGCACCATCAATGTCGTAGCCCAATTCACCGCGTTTCTGACCGATTTTCTCAATTGCTGCCCACACTTCGTCAAAGGTCTTACAGACCGTGTAATCCTCAATTACCTTCATCCCATTTTTCTTTAAAAATTCATAGCCTTCTGTATGGGTGGCAAACTCCATGCCATTGACGTCCTGCACATTGAAAATGAAAAAGGAAAGTTCTCGCTCCTTCGTAATCTTACTGTCTAACTGACGAAGTGTTCCTGCTGCACAGTTTCTCGGATTGGCAAATGTCTTCTTGCCTGCCAGTTCCTGTCTGTCATTTACTTTGTCAAACGCTTCATTTGTCATATAGACTTCTCCACGAACTTCCAGATACGGAACCGGATGCTTTAATTTCTTTTTGATATCCTTGATTACTTTTGCATTTTCAGTTACATCCTCGCCTTGTACCACACCATCGCCTCTGGTGATGGCAGTCGTTAATGCACCCTCTTCGTAGCGCAATGCCATGGACAAACCATCAATTTTTGTCTCTACTACAAATTCCGCATCGTTTCCCAACTGTTCCTGTACATCTTCCACAAACTCCTGTACTTCCCCTTTGGAAAATACATCCTGTAATGACAACATTGGTACACGATGACGAACGAATACACCTGCGGTACGCTTTGCCGTTCCGCCAACTTTCTGCGTTGGCGAATCCGGTGTAATATATTCCGGATGCTCTTTTTCGATTGCTTTTAATTCTCGCATTAACATGTCAAATTCATAATCTGATATTTCAGGATTATCTTCATTATAATAACGCTCACTGTGATAGCGTATCAGTTCCACCAATTCCTTATAGCGTTGCATTTTCTTACCCCCACTGTTTTATATTGCTACTTATTGTTCCATTATCTTCTTCGTTCTTTCGCCGGCTGATTGGAAGACGATTCTAATCTGCGGAACAATTCCTTTAACTCCGCATCACTTACCTTGCGATATTCTCCTGCTTTTAAATTGCCCAATTCCATATTCATAATTCTGGTGCGGACTAATTTTTGCACACGAAATCCGGTTGCTTCACACATTCGTCGAATCTGTCTGTTTAATCCCTGTGTCAATATAATGTTAATTTTTCTCTCTGCTAATTTTCTTACACGACATGGACGTGTGGTGCAATCTAATTCTTCTAAGTATACGCCGGCAGAAAGCTTATCCAAAAATTCCTGTGTTACAGGTTTGTCAACACTAACTTTGTACTCTTTCTCATGGTAATTGGCGGCACGCATCATTTTATTTACCACATCACCGTCATTTGTGAGAAATACAAGACCCTCTGAGTCTTTGTCCAACCTGCCTGCATAAAACACGCGCTCCGGCAGATGAAAATATTCTATAATATTATTCTTTTCCCGCTTCTCTGCCGTACATACAATTCCTCGTGGCTTATTACAGAGATAATACACCCTTTCTTCTGCCTTGTCACCTACTTTTTTACCATTCACTGTCACGGTCTGTTCGGGTGACACGGTATCCCCGAGTCCTGCACATACACCATCAATATACACTTTTCCGTCAGCAATTAACTTATCTGCCTCTCGCCTGGAACAGACACCTGCACTGCTTAAATATTTGTTAATACGCACTTTTTCATTCATCACTACATTACCTATTTTATATATTAGCATACTGGCATATTGATATTCAGACCAGCCTCTCTAAATATCAATATGCCAGTTCAATATCCCCGAACCATCTGGTCAGTACACTGGTGTACTAGTCTATAAAAAGCGGCAAAGCCAGGAGATATCTGCACCCCTGGCATTTCCGCTTTTATCATAATGATTATTTTTCACTTAAGTATTTGTCGATACCCTTTGCTGCTGCTTTACCGGCACCCATTGCCAAAATAACAGTAGCGGCACCTGTCACAGCATCACCACCTGCAAATACACCTTCCTTAGAAGTTGCACCTGTTTCTTCATCAGCCATGATACATTTCCATTTATTTACATCCAAACCATCTGTAGTAGAAGAAATTAATGGATTTGGAGCGGTTCCTAATGCCATGATTACTGTATCTAATTCCATAGTAAACTCAGAATCCGGAACCTCAACCGGTCTTCTTCTTCCGCCTTCATCCGGCTCACCAAGCTCCATGCGTACGCACTTCATGCCGCTCACCCAGCCATCTTCATTTACCAGGATTTCAGTTGGATTTGTTAAGACATCAAAAATAACGCCTTCTTCTTTTGCATGGTGTACTTCTTCCACACGTGCCGGAAGTTCTTCTTCACTTCTACGGTATACAATGTGTACTTCTGCACCTAAACGTAATGCAGTTCTTGCAGCATCCATCGCAACGTTACCGCCACCAATAACCGCAACCTTCTGTCCTTTTACGATTGGCGTATCATATTCTTCTTTGAATGCCTTCATTAAGTTGTTTCTTGTAAGGAATTCATTTGCAGAGAATACACCATTTGCATTTTCCCCTGGAATTCCCATGAATTTTGGAAGACCTGCACCAGAACCGATAAATACCGCTTCAAAGCCTTCTTCTTCCATTAATTCATCAATAGTTACAGAACGACCAATGATAACATTTGTCTCAATCTTAACGCCTAATGATTTAACGTTTTCGATTTCAGCCTGTACGACTTCTGTTTTTGGAAGACGGAATTCCGGAATACCATATACAAGCACACCGCCTGCCTCATGAAGTGCTTCAAAAATTGTCACATCATAGCCAAGCTTTGCTAAATCTCCGGCACAAGTTAAACCTGCCGGACCAGAACCGATGACAGCCACCTTCTTACCTTTCTTAGAAGTTGGCTTTTCTGGCTTAATTCCATTCTCTCTTGCCCAGTCTGCTGTGAAACGCTCTAACTTACCGATAGATACCGGTTCACCCTTGATGCCACGGATACATTTTCCTTCACACTGGCTTTCCTGCGGACATACACGACCACAAACTGCCGGAAGGGCAGAAGATTCACCGATTACTTTGTACGCGCCCTCTACATTGCCTTCTTTTAACTCTGCAATAAAGCCTGGAATATTAATAGATACTGGACAACCTTCCACACATTTTGCGTTCTTACAGCCAATACATCTTCCAGCTTCTTCGATTGCTTCTTCCTTAGAGTAGCCTAAGCATACTTCATCAAAATTTTTATTACGAACCTGTGCTTCCTGTTCACGCACTGGTACTCTCTTTAATACGTCCATGATTCTTACCTCTCTATGTAGATTTTTAGTTGCAGTTTCCACAGCCACCATGGTGGGTATCACCTTCGCGAAGTTTTAAGATCGCACGACCTTCTTCTGTCTTATACATCTGCTGTCTCTTCATTGCCTCATCAAAGTTAATCAAATGACCGTCAAATTCAGGACCATCTACACAAGCAAATTTAACTTCATCGCCAACAGTAACACGACATGCACCACACATACCTGTACCATCTACCATAATCGGGTTAAGACTTACGATTGTTGGAATCTCTAATTCTTTTGTAAGCATACATGCAAATTTCATCATAATCATTGGACCAATGACTACGCAGGTATCATATTTATTACCTTCTTCTACAACGAGGCGTTTGATTACATCGGTAACTAAGCCCTTATGACCGTTACTTCCGTCATCTGTTGTCACATAGAGGTTGCCGGCAACTGCCTTCATTTCTTCCTCTAAAATAATCAAATCTTTATTTCTTGCTCCGATAACGACATCTACGTCCATGCCATTCTCATGGAACCATTTTACCTGTGGATAAACCGGTGCTGTACCAACACCACCTGCTACAAATAATACTTTTTTATTCTTTAACGCTGCCAAATCTTCATGCACAAATTCAGATGGACATCCTAAAGGACCTACAAAATCCATGAAGGAATCGCCTTCCTGTAATGCAGACATTTTTTCTGTTCCTGCACCTACTGTCTGGAATACAATTGTAATGGTTTTCTTTTCTCTGTCATAATCACAGATTGTAAGAGGAATACGTTCCCCTTCCTCGTCCATTTTTACAATTACAAACTGACCTGGCTGGCAGTTCTTAGCTACACGTGGTGCTTCAACTTCCATTAACAGAATACTATCTGTCAGCACTTTCTTTTTTACAATTTTAAACATAACTTCACCTATTCCTCTTTGTCGTCACGCATTATTTGAGCTGTATTTTTTGCTCAAACTCTTTTATCATACATTATTAAGTATTTTTTTTCAACTATAAATTCATAAAAATTTAATCTGTCAAGAGATTTTTTTCAATTTGTAGCCCTGCTCATAATCCCTTTCTGCAATGTATATCTTCTCCGTATTATCACCATCTATAGCAAATATCTGTATTCGCTCTGACTTGCCGGAAGGATTTACCAGATACTGATCTACCAGCAAATAAACTACATCATCAACCGTGATTGCATATCGGCACCGGAAGGAATATGTGTTTTTTGAGCCTTCTATTTTCCCATCCCGATTCTCCATATCACCATTTTCTATTAATTTATTTTTTAATGCCGCAACGACATCTTCTTCATGATACTTTGTGTTTAAACGTAACGTATAGGAACGCTCCTCTGTTTTACAAGCTTCTCCATTTTCATCATAGAGCGTAAATGTCATGTGAGAATCTCCAATATACATTCGCAAAGGTCCTGTATATTCATAATCATCCGATGTTGCCGGTCTTTCCTCATAGGTGTAATACACTCGGCTACCAAATGGCACTTCCACAGTAATCCATTCCGGCTGTCTATACACACCGGTTTCCGGAAATATTCCCAGACCTTCTTTTTTTGCTGTGGCAACATATTGTTCCGTGAGCACTTCACTCGTTATTCCTTTCGGATTCATACACATCACCTGCAAATCAATATCTCTACTTTGTATCACTATCGGATCGGTATAAACCTGTGACTGTGCTGATACATCACTTCCATCTAAGGTGTAATATATCTTTTCCTGATAAGATGATTTCAGTTCAATGGTAACAATTCCACGCTCCAGATCCTCTGAAATAGTACAAACCGGTTCACTAATGCGATAATCCGTAAACGCACTGAGAATATCACCATTTTTACATTCCGAAAGAAGATTTTGAATTTCGTTCCATTTTTCCTGTTTTTCATACATAGCAATCAGCGCACTATATGCCTTAATGTTATTTTCGTCCAATTTTATCAAGGTTATATAGCAGGCTTCCGCCTCTGTCTCATTGCCACTGGCATCATAAGCCTCTGCCATATCCAAATACAATTCTTTATTTTCAGGTTTCTTCTCCAGTGCCTTTTTAAAATACTGCACCGCCTGTTCATACTGTTGTCGGCTCTTTGCTTCCACGCCCTTAGCAAACTGAAACTCATAAGACTGCCGGTAAATCATATTTACCGCAAGTATACCAAACACAGACACCAGTATAAGAACTGCCACAACGGAAAGCAATAGTCGATTTTTCTTCTTCACAACCTTCTTTACTGTTTCATTCTGCGTTTTCTGTTGCCCCTGTAATTCCTCTTTCACCAGACGCTCCAGCGTTTTTGTCATTTTTTCTTCTAATTCAATATTATAATCTGGTACAATATGGACCTCATAACCGCATGTCTCGCAGTATACGTGTCCCTCCTTCATTTCCGCACCGCAATTTTTACATTTCAAGTACACATCCTCCTTCCGGAAAATTGTTATACATAGTCCTCCACATAACGTTCAAATTCTTCTAATGACATGAGAACGCCTCTAGGCTTTGTGCCCTGCTCTTCTTCTACAACGCCTGCTTCGCAGAGCTGATCCATAATTCTTGCTGCACGATTGAAACCTATCTTATACATACGTTGCAACATACCAATGGACCCCTTTCCCTTGTCAATAATCAGTTTACCTGCTTCTACAAAATATTCATCATATTCAGAAGCCCCCTGACTGCCTCCGTCGGAACCACCGCTCAATTGTACGCTTTCCATGCGTTTTTCAATCTCTTCACTGTATGTAGTTGTTATATTACCATTATCTGTTAAAAAGTTAACCACATCTGCCACTTCGTCATCTGATACAAAGGCACACTGAATGCGAACTGCCTTTGACGAACCATACAAACTAAACAGCATATCCCCTTTTCCTAACAATTTCTCAGCACCCACAGTATCTAAAATGGTTCTGGAATCAATTCCTGATGTTACTGAAAATGCAATTCTTGATGGCATATTTGCTTTGATTAAACCCGTAATAACGTTTACCGATGGTCTTTGTGTTGCAATAATGAGATGCATACCAGCGGCACGCGCCAGCTGGGCAATACGACAAATGGAAGCTTCCACATCGCCTGGGGCCACCATCATAAGGTCTGCCAGCTCATCTACAATAATGACAATCTTAGGTAATTTTTCCGGCTTATTCTCTCCCGGAATATCTTTTAACGCTTCTACTTTCTTATTATAACCAACAATATCACGCACACCTGCCGCTTTGAATTTTTCATATCGTTCCGTCATTTCTGTCACTGCCCACTGCAATGCACCTGCTGCCTTTTTCGGGTCAGTTACTACCGGTATCAGCAAATGCGGTATCCCATTGTAAACACTTAACTCTACGACCTTAGGGTCTATCATGATTAACTTAACTTCATCTGGTCTTGCCTTGTACAAAATACTCATAATAATCGTATTGATACACACGGATTTACCGGAACCAGTTGCACCGGCAATCAAAAGATGTGGTGTTTTTCCAATGTCTGTCACAATGTTTTTTCCTGCAATGTCTTTACCTACCGCAAATGCCAGTGTTGAAGGGAACTTGGTAAATTCATCTGCTTCTAACAGTTCTCTTAAATTTACGCCACTTCTCACTTTGTTCGGTACTTCGATTCCCACTGCCGCTTTTCCCGGTATCGGTGCTTCAATTCGGATATCCTCAGCAGCCAGATTCAGCTTAATATCATCTGCCAGTCCTACAATTTTACTAACCTTTACCCCCTGTTCCGGATGCAGTTCAAATCTTGTTACCGCTGGTCCACAGCTTACATCTGTTACTTTTGCTTTCACGCCAAAGCTCTTTAATGTGGATTGTAATGTCATGGCTGTTTCTTCCAACTCATGTCTGCTACTTCCTGTCTGGCTTTTATCCGGTGCATGAAGTAATGATAATGGCGGGAATTCATATGGTTTTTCTACCTTTCGGATTGGTTCACCACCGATGGTTTCCGGTTTAGCAGATGCAGGCTTTAACACAACAGGTTCTCCGATTTTTCTTGATTCTGGTTTGCTCTCTGGCACAGAAGGTCTTACCGGTTCCTGTTTTGGAGATGCTTCCTGCGTTTTTAACGATTCTGCTACCGTTTTTTCAACAATGACAGGCTCTGCTATCCTTTCTTCATAGGAATTGTCCACTATCTCGTTAAAATTAACAGGCATGCTGGTATCTTCTGCCGTTTGGTCCACAGATTCCTCCCACGACTGCTCGCTTTCCTCCACAGCAGGCAAAGGTTCTGCTACACTCTCCTGTATCTCCATTCCTGCCTGATTCCAAGTCCATTGTGGAATATCTTCCTCTTCCGGCTCTTGTGCTTTTTCTTCCACTTCATATTTTTCTATCTCAGGAAACAGTTCTATCTCCTGATTGGATTTGTAAGCATCTGCTTGTGGCAATATCTGTTCTAACTTCCGAACCAGATTCTTTTCAATTATGTCAGTATCCATAACCACTTTTTCATTGGTTAACTTCTTGTCCAATATTTCTCTGTCAAAACGGTTCACATACGCTTCATCTAATCCTGGTGTTTCCTCTGGTTCATCCACATCTTCCAATTCTTCCCCAATAGGAGCACCGTCCAGATATACAGGTTCCATCTCCTCGTCTGCAGGTGTCAACAGAGTATCTAACATCACTCCTTCCGCCTTGCGATCCATACGACGTGGTTGTTCCTCTGCTTCCCTCATACTTCGCTCTAACTCTCGTTCCTCACGACGTACACGATTTCGTTCGCGCATACGCTCATTTTCATCTCGTGCTGTCTGGTATACTTTTTTACCACCTTTCTGCACGCCCTGTAAAAAAGAGCGTTCCGTAATAATCACAACCGATATAATGGAAAGTACTACAAGAATCACATAACCGCCTGCTGTTCCGGCTAACTTCGTCACAAACAATCCCAACAGCCAGCCTAACATACCACCACCTATTTTATGTTTACTTCCATATTGAAAGTTCTCCACAAAATTCATTTTTGTGAAATCCTCTACCATAATCAGTTGTGCAAATGCACACAAAAGCAGAAATAATGCTAACCCTGCTCCAAATTTTATTTTTGCAATTTTATTGTATTTATTTGACATCAAAAATGCCACGCCCAAAAACAAGATAACCGGCATCACATAAGCAAGAATTCCGCAGATACCAAATATCAAATCATTTACTTTATCTAATAATCCCACTCCTATATGTAAATTACTAAGCAGAAGCAAAATACTCAGTGCCAATACAATCAATAATGTGGCTTCTTCACCTATAAAACTACTCACACCACTTTTCTGCGGAGTTTTTTTTCCTGAAGTCTTCGAACGGCTTTTTGAGGATGTGTTTTTAGAAGGTGTTCTACTTGTGCTTCCTTTCTTCGCTGGTGTACTTCTTTTGGTCGAAGAAACCTTTTTCCCATTACTGTTTCCTGCTGTCGCTGCCATTTCAATCCCCCTGCATTTCTATTCTTTCACAATTATTTACATTCTAAGTATATTCAAGTCCTTGTTCATGTGATTACTGTGGACTATGAGCAAGGACTTGAAGTATTTCCATTTGTAACTATTCCGTACCCTTATAGTTACTCCGATTCTTTCTATTTTATAACAAGTGCTCGGTTTAGTCAAACATTAGTTTACTTTTTCTGCTCCTCAATCATATCATAAAGCTTTTCCATTGCTTCATGAATGCCACCTACCGCATTGATTAATCCTTCCGTCACAGCTTCTTCACCTACCAAAATTGTTCCTAAATCCTTGGTAAGCATTCCTGTATTTAGCATCATTTCTTCTAATCGCTCTCTGGATGTTTTGGAATGATCCGAAATAAAATTCACAATTCTATCCTGAATCAATTTAAAATAATCATATGTCTGAGGAGCTCCAATCACTGTTCCATTCATTCTTACCGGATGAATAATCATTGTTCCACTTGGCACGATAAAAGAATAATCTGCGGAGACTGCTAACGGCACACCGATGGAATGCCCTCCTCCCAGTACCAGTGACACTGTGGGCTTATTTAAACTTGCCACCATTTCTGCAATAGCAAGTCCACTCTCCACATCACCACCCACTGTGTTTAACAATATAATTACTCCATCAATCTCACTACTGTCCTCTAAAGCCGCCAATTGTGGTAACACATGCTCGTATTTCGTCGTCTTACTATTGCTTGGCAAACATTCATGCCCTTCCACTTCGCCGATAATTGTCAATAAATGTATCTTATAATTCCTGTTATTTTTGTCCAATGTCTCCTGCCCAAATTTCTCAATTTTTTCATCCTTCTTTTCCTCAATCTCCAGTTCTCTCTGCTTTTTTTCCTGATTCTTTTCCATATGCGACCTCCCTAAAGATGTTTTATGAACTGTTCAACGCTATATTAGTACAGTGAACAATTACCATTTTCTTTAGTATGCGAAGTCACAAAAAAAGCATACACATTTGTGCATGCTTTCCTGTATTTTCCAAAACAAAGCGTGCAAGCACGCCCTTGCGAATTCAGCCAGCCAATATGCTTACACGCTCTCCAGCGCTTGTGCTAAATCTGCAATGATATCCTCTGCGTTTTCAATACCAACAGACAAACGAATTAAATCCGGCTGAACACCTGCTTCTAATAACTGTTCGTCAGTCATCTGTCTGTGTGTATGACTTGCCGGATGAAGAACGGAAGTTCTTGCATCAGCTACATGTGTTACGATTGCTACCAATTTTAAATGATCCATCATCTCTACCGATGCATCACGTCCACCTTTTAAACCAAATGAAATAACACCACATGTTCCCTTTGGCATATATTTCTTCGCTAATTCATGATACTTGTTAGATGGCAGTGCTGCATAGTTAACCCATGCCACTTTTTCATGTTTTTCTAAGAATTCTGCCACCCTTGTTGCATTTTCACAATGTCTTGGCATACGAAGGTGTAAAGTCTCTAAGCCCAAATTCAGCAGAAATGCATTCTGCGGAGACTGCATAGAACCTAAATCTCTCATAAGCTGAGAAGTTGCTTTTGTTATGTATGCTAATTTTCCAAATTTCTGTGTATAGATAATGCCATGATAAGAATCATCCGGCTCTGTCAAACCTTTGAACTTATCATGCTGTGCTTCCCAGTCAAAATTACCACTGTCAACAATGGCACCACCTAAACTGACTGCATGACCATCCATATATTTTGTAGTAGAGTGGGTAACAATATCTGCGCCCCATTCAAATGGACGACAGTTGATTGGTGTAGCAAATGTATTATCAATGATTAACGGAACACCATGATTATGAGCCAATGTAGCAAATTTTTCGATATCCAATACCGTTAATGCCGGATTTGCAATAGTTTCTGCAAATACACATTTTGTATTTGATCTCATTGCTTTTTCTAATTCTTCTAATGATGCATCCTGATCCACAAATGTACATTCAATACCCAACTTCTTCATGGTTACGCCGAATAAATTGAAAGTTCCACCATACACGCTGGTTGAGCACACAAAATGGTCACCCGCTTCACAAATATTAAATACGGCATAGAAATTAGCTGCCTGTCCGGATGAAGTAAGCATCGCGCCCACACCACCTTCCAAACTACAAATTTTAGAAGCTACTGCATCACAAGTAGGATTTGCCAGTCTGGAATAGAAATAACCAGAATCCTCTAAATCAAACAATTTTCCCATCTGTTCACTGGTATCGTATTTAAAGGTGGTACTCTGGTAAATTGGAAGTACACGCGATTCCCCTTTTGTTGGCTTCCAGCCTTCCTGAATACATTTCGTTTCTGCTTGATAATTAGTCATTCACACAATTCTCCTTCTCTATCATATATTGTTTCTTTAATGAATGAACCATCTCCTCATATATGAATCGACAGCCAGCCAAATCTTTCTGTTCAATTTTACGAATACATGGACATAAATATTGTTCATAAATATTCTGGTAAATTATTTTTGCCTCTGTTCTTCTATTAATATGCTTTACTATCGTTGGCGCTATATCATAATATTCCTGTATCAGATTGATTCCCTCTGCACTACTTAACAAATATCCATCGCGATAGTCTCGAAGCGTCTGCAATTCATAACAATCATCCCCCTTGGAAAGACTTTCACACACAGCAGTGGTAATGTAACAAAGTCTGTTTCGGAAGCTACGATTCACCTTCTCGAAAGTAGATTGGCTGATTTTCGCATCCTGATAACGTTGATTCCATTCTTCCACCAGACTGTCTGCCAAAGCATCCATGGCAGGTCCTTTGTATCGCGCCATCACTGGCAGCACATATACTGCCATCATAAAATTATAATGTGTCTGCTGTTTTGTCTGTTCGTTCTTCGGCAACGCTTGTATGTTCTCCTCTGTCGCATTCAAAAATGCCTCTGTCAACTGTTCTATCACATACTCTTGTTTTTGAGAAGCGGTAAATACCTTCTCCACCTTCATCATTGTTCGGTAATGAGCGGTATAATACTCTTTAAACGCATCTCCATATGTCTCTTTTTTGAAACGCTCGTCTGCCCCTTCAAACTCCAACATCGCCGGTAACAACCTGCATGCTTCCTCGAATTCTTCACGATATTCCTTCTCATCCATCAGATTGCTGTCTACCAGTTCAATCTGGTCAGCAGCATCCTTCACCGCAATTTCCTGCCCACAAAATACGCAGAGGATTGTTGCTTTATCTGATGGAAGCTTCAAATCATGTCTGCACTTCGGACACTTTCCCTGTAACATGTTTCATGTCACCTCATTCTTTCCAGAAAAACACAAAGTCACAAATTCTATTTATTCATCCCAGTTGTGATAAACCTGCTGTACGTCATCGTCTTCCTCTAATAAATCTAAGGTTTTCTGAATACAGTAAATATCCTGCTCGTCAGTTAAGGTTACCCAGTTCTGAGGAATCATTGTTACTTCTGCATCTGCCATAGGAATGCCGGCATCCTCCAATGCCTGACGTACCACGCTGAAATCATCCGGTGCTGTCAATACTTCATAGCAATCGTCTTCTTCACTAAAATCTTCAGCTCCGGCATCTAACGCTGTCATCATTAATTCATCTGCATCGCCTTCGTATTCTTCCTTTGCAATGATAATCTGACCCTTTCTATCAAACATAAAGGATACACAGCCCTGTGTTCCTACATTTCCTTTTCCTTTTGTAAATGCATTACGAACATTCGCAGCTGTACGATTTTTGTTGTCTGTTAATGCTTCTACGATAATAGCAGTTCCATTTGGACCATAACCTTCATATGTTACAGATTCATAGTTGATATTGCCTGCGTCACCTGCCGCACGCTTGATACCACGCTCAATCGTATCATTTGGCATGTTGTTCGCCTTTGCTTTTGCAATTACATCACGAAGACGGCTGTTGTTATTCGGATCTGCTCCACCTTCCTTAACTGCTACAGCGATTTCTCTACCGATTACAGTAAAAATCTTACCTTTTGCGGCATCATTTTTCTCTTTCTTATGTTTAATATTGGCAAATTTTGAATGTCCTGACATATTCTATTAACTTCCTTTCCTCTATCATCTGTCTAATGAATAAGACCTATCATACAAGATAAACCCATGATATTCTAACACTGATTTAAAAACACGTCAACAAAGAAACCGATTATTCCTCTGTTTCTTCCATATCTTCCGTGCCTTTGTTATGTATTTTCTCAACCATAACCTTCTGAATGATTTTATTGTCTACTTGTAAAATACGGAACTGATAGCCCTCATATTCCACATTCAGACGTTCATCCTCTGTTGGAATTCGATTCAACCTGGAAATCAAAAGACCATTCAATGTCTCGATTTCTACATCATCAAAGTCTAATTCTAATACTTCTCCCACTTCCTCTAGTGGTGTAAGTCCACTCATCAGATACGTATCTTTTGCTTTTTGTTCAATCAGCAATTCTTCCTCATCATATTCATCTAAAAGGTTGCCTACGATTTCTTCTAAAATATCCTCTAATGTAATAAATCCAGCCGTCTGCCCATATTCATCCACCACAATTACCATTTGAATTTTCTGCTGCTTCATTCTGGCAAACAACTCTCTCACGCCACGGGTTTCTGGTATAAACACAGCTTTGCGCACCAGTCCGTCAATTGCTTTCACTGGTACGTCTGACAATCCTCTATCTGCACATTTGCTAATCGCATCCCGCAAATGCAGAATTCCGATTACATTGTCTATATCATTTTCATACACCGGATATCTGGACTTATTCTCGTCTAACATAAAACGAATGGCATTCTGCAATGTCATTTCTCCATCTACGGCAATCATGCTACTTCTATGATTCATAACATCTTTGGCTGCCTTATCGCCAAACTCGAAAATATTCGTAATCATTTCCGCTTCCGAATCTTCAATAACACCTTGCTCCATGCCCTCATTAACCATAGAAATAATTTCTTCTTCTGTTACATCCTCTTTTTTATCAGGATCCATGTGCAACAACCGAATACATATATTTGCTGTCATATTGATTATATAGGTAATAGGTTTTAACAGAGCCACAAGAAAGCTTACGATATTTACCAGAGCAAATGCCCAGGCTTCTCCATGCTGCCTTGCAATCTTCTTCGGCACCAGAATACCAAATGTCAACAATATGTATAAAAAAATCATTGCTGGTAACGCACCAGACAAGATCAGGCTAATCATCTGTTGCTGTTCCATCAGTGAATACGACATAAGTGCCTTATAAATATAATCTTTTAATAGCTGATATTCATAGACACCTACAATCATATTGGCAAGCACGGTCAACAGTTGCAAGGTATTGACATAGACAACAGGATGCTCTAATATCTTCATCAACTTTCTTGCCTTCTTGTTCCCCTCCTCCGCCTGTTTCTCTATCAGACTTTCATTCAGGGACTGCGCCGCTGCTCCAAATCCATATAAAATACAATCTACTATCATTATGGCACCAAATAATAAGATGCCGCACAAGGGAATTCCTTCCTCCACGTATTGCTCCTTTCCAGCTTGTCGCTATGTAATCAATTCCAGACTAATGCGCAAAGCATCTCCCACCTGCTTCATAATCTCCTCGTCCAGATGACATACCTTATCCTTTAGCCGCTTTTTATCTATTGTTCTTAACTGCTCTAACAAAATAACCGAATCTTTCACCATCTGGTGCCGCTCTGCATCCAATTCAATATGTGTAGGAAGCTTTGCCTTATTCATTTTACTGGTAATCGCTGCACATATTACGGTAGGGCTGTGCTTATTACCAATGTCATTTTGTATAATTAGAACCGGACGGATACCGCCCTGCTCTGAACCAATTACTGGTCTTAAATCTGCATAAAATATATCTCCACGTTTAATAATCACAACTTTCACACTCCGAATCCTTACTCTTTTCTAAGATTATTACCAGGTATTCTTCTGTGTATTCTGTTTTTTACAAATTCTATTAACTTTTTTCTGCAGATCTACGTAACTCTATAAAAATCTGAGGTACTGCTCTAAGAATATCCTCCGGCATTAAGCTGTCTTCCCCTACACTTGCAACAGCTATATCACCTGCCATAGCATGAATGCTGACACCGGCTGCTGCACTTAAAAACATATCCGTTCCCTGTGCTACCAATGCACCAATCAATCCTGTCAGTGTATCTCCGCTACCTCCAACTGCCATACCGTTATTTCCATATTCATTAATATAATAGCTTTTGTCAGATTTTGCAACTACTGTTCTGGCGTCCTTTGCCACAAGCACCACATTGTATTGTGCTGCAAATTCTCTTGCTTCCTCTACATAATTAGAAACCACTTTCTTTGTTTCTTTTCCAAGAAGCTTTGCAAATTCTTTTAAATGTGGTGTCAGCACCAGCGGACAACGTTTCTCACGCAGCCATTCTACATGATTGGCTAACACATTTATACTGTCTGCATCCAGAATAACAGGAACCTCCGCATATTCTAATATATACTGTGTCATATCTTCTGTGCGTTGGCTCATGCCCATCCCCGGTCCTGCCACAAGAACGGTGGCACGCTTCATTGCACTTTTCAAAACCTCCATGTAATTATCCGTATAAGTAGTCAACACCGCAGCCGGCAGTCTCTCCTGTAAAATTGTACGATTTTCTTCACAAGTCACAATCTCCACCAGACCTGCACCGCCTCGATACGCTGCCAATCCTGCAAAATATGCAGCACCTGCCATATTGATACTGCCTGCAACTACAACAATTCTGCCATAGCTTCCTTTATTAGAACGATTCTTTCTTGGCACAAGACAGGCAGCTACATCTTTCTTCGTCATACCAAATGCGTCCGGCTGACAATCCAAGAATGATTCTTCTGTAATGCCAATGTCCGAAACCACAACCTCTCCTGCATATTCTGTACCGGGGTATAACACAAGCCCAAGCTTTTTAAAAGCAAAGGTAACGGTACAATCTGCTTTGACACCACAGCCTAAAACACAGCCGGTATCTGTATGTATTCCCGATGGCATATCCACTGACAATATAAATCCATTCATTTGATTTATGACTTCAATTGTCTCCTTGTAAATACCCTCCACATTCCGGTTCATACCGATTCCAAACAAGCTGTCAACTATCACGTCATACGTTTTTAGGGAAATTTTCTCTATAAATGCAATACCATATGCCTTCGCAATGGTCTCCTGTGTTTTCGTTTCATCAGACAATTTTTCCCGTTTTCCTATCAATGCAATTTCCACATCATACCCTCTGGTATGAAGAATTCTGCCAATAGCAATTCCATCACCGCCATTGTTACCCACACCTGCTACGATAAGCACTCTGCCTTTGGATATGCGCGCTTCAATAACCTCAACACATGCCAACGCTGCCCGCTCCATCAACACAAGAGATGGCACTCCAAAATATTGGATGGTATTACTATCATATGTTTTCATTTCCTGACTGTTCACAATTGGGTACATTTTTCCCTCCAAAATTTGTAATAACGCAAAAAAACGTGCCCCCTCAAAAGGCACGTCTATTCCTGCGATTGATTTTCCTCTTCATAATCAAAAATATTGCATACGGATGGTCCAAATACATCATGCATGTACATATACATCTGCTTATTGCGTGTCTCTCTGTCCTGCTTTCGCAAAATATTCTTCTTTAACTCAATCCTTACCTTTTTAATCCATTCCTCAAGAGTATCGATTTCTTTCTGGTAAGTATGCAATTTTGTGTAGCAGTAATCCATTGTCAGCAACATCAATTCCTTATTCGCATCCTGTAAACGTTTTGGCATTTCTAACAATTCATCTTCATATTCAGCTGTCCGCGCATTAATTTCAATAATCTGACGCTGACTATCTTCCATTACTTTCAGCTTCTTTACATCAGATTCCACATCCATATTGCTTACAATTTCCTTCATCAGGTGCTCTTTCATACGTTTTAATTCTTTTAATTCCGTATGAAGCATGCCCTCTCTTTTTACTAACGCATCCACTTCTTGTTCTGCTGCTGCAATGTCTGATGGCTTTCCATTAGGAAATAACTGGTGCCATTTATTATCAAGAGGCAGCGGAGCCAAATGCTTATCCCGTAAATACCCCAGATATTTTTCCTTTTCTTCCTTTGTCATACATATCCCCCACTTTATTTTTTATGCTCTTTCTCATAACGAGTGATATTATAAGAAAGCCGCATAAGACTTTCTGACAAATGTACATTTTCTACTACCACATCTTCCGGTAAATCGAGATCGATATGTGCAAAATTCCAAATCGCCTTAACCCCACAGTCCACTAATACAGGTGCCACCTTCTCTGCACCTGCTTTCGGAATCGTGAGTGCTGCAATCTGTACCGGGTTCTCCTTCAAAAATTCCGGTAATTCATCTAACAGATGCACTTCCACATCACGCACCTTTTTTCCTACTAGTTCCGGATTGATGTCGAATAATGCCTTGATTATAAAACCTCTGTTTTCAAAATTTGCATAATTGGCAATTGCCTGACCTAAATTACCAGCTCCTACAATAATCATATCATGCTGTCTGTCAAGTCCTAATATCTTAGCAATCTCATCATATAAATACTGTACATTATATCCATATCCCTGCTGTCCAAATCCACCAAAATTATTTAAATCCTGACGAATCTGAGATGCCGTCACGTTCATCCGACGGCTTAAATCACTTGAAGAAATCCGTTCTACGCCATTTTCCAACAACTCGCCTAAATATCTGTGGTACCTTGGAAGTCTCTTTATGACGGCTCTTGAAATTTCTTTTTCTTCCACTTTTCATGTCCTCCTTATCAGGAAGTCTCACTTCGTTCTATTATGTAAGCAGTTTTTTTGTTCCATGCTGAACGCAAGCCATAATTATTTTTATTATACTAGTACGTTAAAATAATGTCAATTGTTTCAATGGGGAAATGTGGATATATTATGGTGTACAGTACGCCGAAAATTCCCGTTATATTTGACACTTTCCCATAAACTCCGTATAATAGCAATTGAAATTTTTAGGGGCGCCGTCCCCGCTAGGAGGAAATGTAATGATACTTGCATGTCAGAATATTGACAAAGCGTTTGGAACGAATGTAATTGTACAAAATGGTTCCTTTCATATAGAAGATAGAGAAAAAGCAGCGATTGTCGGTGTGAATGGTGCGGGGAAATCTACTTTGCTGAAGATGATTATAGGGGAGATGGCTCCGGACAATGGTACGGTTGTGCTTGCGAAAGGAAAATCTATTGGGTACCTTGCACAGCATCAGGAGATGCATTTAGATATGACTATCTATGATGCGCTGCTGGAAGTAAAACAGGATATCTTGGCATTAGAAAGAAGAATCCGTTCTTTGGAATTACAGATGAAACAAGTGGAGGGTAAGGAATTAGAAGAACTTCTTGAGACTTATCATCGCTGTCAGGCAGACTATGAGTCTGCGAATGGGTATGCTTATAAGAGTGAAATGACTGGTGTCTTAAAGGGTTTAGGGTTCTCCGAAGACGATTTCACTAAAAAAATCTCCGACTGCTCCGGTGGACAGAAAACCCGTGTGGCATTGGGCAAACTGTTGCTGACAAAGCCGGATGTTCTGCTTCTTGACGAGCCTACCAACCATTTGGACGTCGATGCGAAGGACGAGCTTAAGCGTGCATTAAAGGAATACAAAGGAAGCATACTTATGGTATGTCACGAGCCGGATTTCTACGAAGGTCTTGCGACTGATGTGTGGGATTGTTCAAAGTGGACTACGAGATTATAAAGAATACAAAAATGTATTGGGAATAGAAAGTAAGGTGCAAATAAATGAAGTATACAACAACAAACGAATTTGACCATTTTGATTTTTTAGAGGTGCATGTAAATGATATTATGTTTGCAAATGGAGTGTTCAAGATAGGACTTGACGATGTGAAAATTCTACCTGAGAATTCCTGCAACCGTGATATAAGAAAAATGAGAACAAACGGTCTGATTCTTTCATTGAGTGATGCAGAGATTCTTTCTTTTGT
>JBGVMW010000011.1:0-22944 GCA_045125095.1 Lachnospiraceae bacterium | reverse complement strand
TGGGCTGTGTATTTTACAGCCTTAGTGTCCGCTACGTTTGAAGGGAGCGAGAGCGCGTCAAATATAGACTATGTAGTAAGCAGCTATTTGCACAAACAATTCTGACAATTTACGGATGGTTATCACTTTCGCAAATGCCTATACTCTCATAGTTACGAAAGGAGATTGTAATGAAACGATTATATCGATATCTTCCACCGTTTGCGGGAGATTATTCAGGCGTGTGCTCTGCATTATATGAATTGGGTGGTATGTTGTGTATTCATGATGCCTCAGGTTGTACCGGTAATTATACAGGCTTTGATGAACCACGTTCCTATGATTCAAAGACATTAGTATATTGTACAGCATTGCGAAAGACAGATGCCATTTTAGGAAATGAGGAAGTGTATATTGACAAGATTCTTCGGGCAGCAGAGGAAATGAAGCCGCGCTTTATTGCATTGGTGGGAAGTCCGGTTCCGATGATTATTGGTTTTGATTTTAATGGGGTAGCAAAAGAAATAGAGAATCGATCAGGAATTCCAACATTTGGTTTTGCAACAAACGGAATGCAAGGTTCTTACAAAGAAGGCGTTGTAATGGCAGTGAACAGATTTTTAGAGTATTATGTGCCACCGGTTCAAGCAGAGAAGGACAAAAATGATACCGCTGTGAGAAAAGTAAATATCGTAGGTGCCACACCGTTGGATATCAGCGAAGAAAATCTGTCAGCATTCAAAAGCGTATTAAAAGAAAAAGGCTATGAAATCGTTAGTGTACTGTCTATGGGGAATTCCATTGAAGGAATGAAAGAATGCAAAAAAGCAGACATCAATCTTGCGGTTTCCCAGGCTGGACTTTTGATAGCTATGGATATGTACGAAAAATACCAGATACCATATCTTGCAGGATTGCCAATTGGAGAAGAAGGAAGTAAGCATTATTTTAACTGCTTAGAGAAGGTATGGGAAGAAGGAAAGAACTTAGAAGTATCTATGGTGCCGGTAACTGGCAAGCAGCCGGTAAAAGGTCGTAATGCGGTAATATTAGAGGATGGCGTACTTGCTTCTTCTATCAGAGTAGAACTGTTAGCACAGGGATATGACAGAGTAGATGTGGTTTCTCTTTTTGGAAAAGATAAAGGAATGCTTACGATTGAAGCAGAATATCCGATTGGAGAGGAAGAAATTCTACAGGCAGTAAACAGAGAAAATTGCGAACTTGTTGTTGCAGACCCGATTTTATTGCAGCAGAGACAGAAGACAGAAAATGTAACTTTATTAGAATTGCCAAAATACTCGATTTCCAGCAAACTGATGCACAAGAGGAGATGGAACTATATAGGAACAGCATGGAATCAGAAGCTGGCAGAGGTTGAGTAAAACTACAGAAAAGCCGCAAAGACGGCAGAATGCGAGGAAAATATGAAAAAATTAGTATCAATAGTAGCTACCGTTGCACTTGTGGTAGGTTTAGCAGGTTGTGGAAACAAAAGCAACCAGGAAAAAGCACCTGTTGCAACAGAAACAGTAACAACGACAACAGATAGTAATGCAGATGCAACAACAGAAGGTAACGCAGACAGTGAAAGCGCAACAAAAATAATTACAGACCATGCTGGTGTACAGGTGGAAATTCCAACGGAGATTAATCGTGTTGTAGTGGGAAATATTTTACCACTTGCCTCTGTACTGACTGTATATTTAGGTGGAACAGATAAGATTGTAGGTATGCATCCAGCCTCTATGGGGGCTGCGGAAAGTGGTCTGTTAAGTGAATTATATCCAGGCATATTAGAGGCTGAAACAGATTTTATCAGCGGTGGAGAGGTGAATGTGGAAGAACTGCTGAAATTAAATCCTGATATCGTAATCGGAGTAGGTGCAGAGCAGGCACAGATATTAAGAGATGCAGGGATTCCTGCAGTGACGGTTTCTACAAGTAACTGGGAGTATGATGTGTTAGAAACGTATGATCAGTGGATTGCCTTGTTCGACCAGATTTTCGGAGAGAGTGAATTAAGTGACAGAATTTCTGCATATAGCCAGGAAGCATTTGATATGGTACAGGAAAGAGTAGCTGCCATTGCGGAAGAAGAAAGAAAAAAAGTGTTGATTTTATTCCAGTATGATGAAGAAGCTATGATTACATCCGGACCGAATTTCTTTGGACAGTTCTGGTGTGATGCAACTGGTACGATAAATGTGGCAGAGGAAATCGTAGACGGTAGTAGCGTAACCATTAATATGGAACAGGTATACGAATGGAATCCTGACGTGATTATTCTTACAAACTTCTCAGGAACACAACCAGAGGATTTGTATAACAATGCCATCAGTGGTGATGACTGGAGCACAATCAACGCAGTAAAAAATAAACAGGTTTATAAGATGCCATTAGCACTTTACCGTACATTTACACCGGGAGCAGATACACCGGTAACTTTACAGTGGTTTGCTAAGACCGTGTATCCGGAATTATTTGAAGATATTAATATCGAAGAAGTAACAAAATCATATTTTAAAGAGTATTACAACGTAGAATTGAGTGAAGAACAGATAGAGAAGATGTATAATCCGGCAAGAGATGGTGCAAACGGATTATAAAAAATTGGAGAAGATAAATGAAAAAAAGTTATGTAAAAAGCAGTGTTCTGGCTATCGGCATTGGTGTCATGCTATTGATTTGTATGCTGGTGGCAATGGGGGTTGGAAGGTATAATATTAGTATAGGACAGATTATCAATGCACTTCTTCCGGAAGGAATGGCGATGGGAGAGGTAGATGAAAATGTAAAAACAGTAATATACTCTATCAGACTTCCCAGAGTACTGATAGCCGTATTAGCAGGAAGCGGTCTGGCTGTTTCCGGAGCTACATTTCAAAGTCTTTTTTCCAATCCGTTGGCGACTCCTGACACATTGGGAGTTGCCACGGGTGCTTCTTTTGGAGCAACACTTGGAATTATGTTAGGATTTGGTTCATTTGGAATTCAGACTTGTGCGTTCCTTTTAGGAATCGCCTGCGTAATCCTTGTGTATTCCATCGGCAAGATAAAAGGAGAAACTTCCATGATTATGATTATTTTGTCTGGTATGGTAGTAAGTTCTCTGTTTGAAGCCATGGTATCCCTTATCAAATACACAGCAGATCCGCAGGATACGCTTCCACAGATTACATTCTGGTTGATGGGAAGTATGGCTGGTATTGGTTTTGATGATCTGGCATTGGGAACGCCGTTTATTCTGATAGGAATTGTTGTAATCTTTTTGCTTCGTTGGAAAATGAACAGTCTTTCCCTTCATGAAGACGAAGCAAAATCATTAGGTGTAAATGTTAAGCTGATTCGTGTTCTCATTATTATGGCAGCAACGATGATTACTGCTTCGGTAGTCTCCATGTGTGGAAAGATTGGTTGGGTTGGTTTATTGATACCACATATTTCCCGTATGCTGTTCGGCAACAATAATAAAAGTGTTATACCTGCAAGCATTGGATTGGGTGCAATCTTTATGGTAGTGATTGATACCATTGCCAGAAGTGCAACAGCAGCAGAAATACCGATTTCCATACTGACAGCGGTAATTGGTGCACCATTTTTTATTATTTTATTGAGAAAGACAGGAGGAATACGCGGATGATTTTTGAAGTAAAAGATGGCTGTTTTCAATATCCGGGCGGACGAAAGGTATTGAATGATATTAATTTTCAAGTAGGAGAAAAGGAAATTCTTTCTGTTCTTGGCTCAAACGGTGTAGGAAAAACTACCTTGTTAAAATGCACATTAGGTTTGTTGCAGTGGCATAGCGGACAATCGTTGATTGATGGGAAAAATATAAAAAAGATGAAGCATAGAGAGGTCTGGCATAACATTGGGTACGTTCCGCAGGCAAAGCTTTCTACGTTTTCGTATACGGTAGATGAAATGGTTCTGTTGGGCAGAAACAGTCATTTAAAAATGTTAGAGCAGCCTGGTAAGCAGGACAAAGACATCGCAGAGCAATGTATGAAACGCATTGGCATTGACTATTTGAAGGGTAAGCTGTGTAGCAAAATCAGTGGTGGAGAATTGCAGATGGTATTGATTGCCAGAGCTTTGGCCGCAGAACCAAAGCTTTTAATTTTAGATGAACCGGAATCAAACTTAGATTTTAAGAATCAGTTGATTGTTTTAGAAACAGTCAAAAGTTTATGTGAGGAGGAAGGAATTTCCTCAATTGTGAACACGCATTATCCGGAACATGCCATTTCTATCTCTAATAAGGCGTTACTATTAAATAGGGATGGAAGCAGTGTGTTCGGAGCTGCAGAGGAGACAATCGCAGAAAGTCATTTAGAAAAAGCCTTTGGTGTAAATGTTAAAATTCAGGATTTTTATCATAGCGAGAAAAAATATACCTGTGTATTACCGCTATCGATAGCTGTGGGGAATTAATCACAAAAAACTCTTGAAAAGAGTAAATTATAGTTGTTCCTGTGCTGAAAAACAGTTATAATAGAACCATAACTGTTTGAGGCTAGGGAGGTACAGAATGGATAAAAAAAGGAAATTAGTAGTAATTTTTCCGGGTGTAAATTATAGTATTGATAAGCCGTTTTTGTATTATTGTGGTTTGAAATACGCAAGTATGAGATATGATAGAATTGATATTTTATACGAAGTAGATAAAAATAAATTTCAGGCGGAGGATGCGTTGAATCAGGTAAAGGCGCAAGTGTTAGAGCAGGCAGAAAAGATACCATTTGAAGAATATGAAGAAGTCGTATTTGTTTCTAAAAGCTTTGGTACCTATGTTGCCGGATGGCTGGCAGATACCTGTTCATTAAAGGTAAAGCAACTGTTTCTGACACCATTGCCGGAGACGTTTCCGTACATAAAGGGAGACGATTCTGTGATTGCTACTGTGATTGGTGTAAATGATTACTTTACCGACGCGCAGGCTTTGCAGGAAATCTGCGAAAAAGAAGGTGTTCTGTGCCTTACAGTTCCAGAGGTTGGACACCGTTTGGAGCATCCAACAGATTTTAACCGGAATTATGAAATCTTAAAGATGGTTACCGATTTAATTTAAGAATATAGTTACCGAAAAAAGGATGGGCAGTTTATTGCTCGTCCTTTTTTGTAACAGTTCAGCCTTGTAATTTATCCAACGGGTATTACACCGGCTAAAATATAGCCGGTGTGCCCATAAATAACTTCTTTAGATTTTCGATAATCCCCATATTTCTTTTCTTAAGGGTTTCTATGACTGTCATGATAGAACAGTACATCTTATTGCCACTTTCTTTACGAAAGCCACCGGCCATTTTCTGCCTGTTTTTGGCTTTGCGCAAGTCCCTCTCTGAAATGTTATCATCAAAAGGAACTGAAAAATTATGCAGAAATAAAAGATGATTATGACTATACTTTTCCATCCGGTTAATCAGTGTCTGTTCATCCTTTTTGGCGTATTTATGCTTGGTTGTTTTATTCTCTTTCCTGCCTTTTACTAAAAGTGAAAAATAATCTGTTTCATACTTTGTCAGCGTCTCAACAGAAAATGAACATACGCCCTGTTCCAGTAATGATTTTCGCTTTTTGTTTATTTCGCATAAGAGCGTAATCATGTCATCTGACCACTTATTTCCTGTCTCTTCCGTGTTTTTGCGAAGATAACGGATAATGTGAACATTGCATTCAGCATGTTCGGTTCCAAAATGATACAAAGCTGTCTCGTGATCATGAAGAAGCGTTCCGGTATAGCGTTTCAGAAAATCAATCTCTCTCAGTGCTTTTATGGATTTACTGTCCATGGCATGATAGACCACGCTGTTTATTATACTGAAATTTCGTATATAATTCTGCTTCCCATTAACAGTTACTGTTGTTGCATCCGTTGCAACAATCTCCTGATTCAGCATTTCTGTTTCAAGATTTGAAATGCTTGTCTCTGAAGCCTGCGCCAGTTTCCTGCAAAATCCGTAGATACTGCCTTCTGACAAATCAAGTTCTCCGTTACCTGCTGCGTTTAAAAAAGATGCTATCCTGTCATTTGACATAACCCCTTCGCTATACAGGGATACAGCCAGTGCTTTTACGTTTGCGCCGTAGGTAACATCACTGCGGTATTCTGCAGGAATGCGTAAGACTCCATCTTCATCTGCATAGATACGAATTTCTGTAATTACCGGTTCTGTCACTAGGTCCACCACATATTTTGTAACATATTTCTGACCGGATGCATTACCAATTGTTTTCACTTTATGTCTGCATTTACCAGAAGCTATTTTTTCTTCTATTTCAGCTTTTGTGAGCGTGGTTCCTTTATGTCCTTTTTGACCGCCTGCCTTACGTCCGGTTTTCTTTCTTCCATTGTAAGAATTCGCAGGTTTCCCACCTTTTGGGTCGGTAGAAGGCGGAAGGGATGTGTTGGAACTGTCGTTATTGATGATGCTTTTCAGACGGGCATTATCATCCTTCAACAACTGATTTTCCTTCTTTAAAGCAAGATTTTCATTTTCAAGGGTATCGATTCGCTTATTAAGTGTATCAATTTTTTGTGCGGATTCTTTTTCTACAGTATCTAAACGCCCCATGATTTCCATGAGCTGTTGATACATTCCATTTTCATAATTGCTTTTTCTTCCCATGGGGCATCTCCTTCCGTTCGTTTCTGATAAACATAGTTTATCAGAAACAGACAAAAAAGAAAAATATGCCTAAAAAGAGATTCGTCAAAATGACGGTGTATTACTTTCTGTAAATCAACAGAATATGTGGAAAACCAGTCTCACCAAACATGAAAAAGTAGGCTGGAACAGATAGTTTGTAAAAAAGTTATCCACACAAAAACAAAGTGCATACAAATCTGTAAAATCATACGTTTTTGTGTGGATAAAACTTGTGAAAAAATTTTTAAATTTCTCTCTTTTGACTAGGACAAGGCTGAACTGTTACTAGCTACAAATGCATGGCACTTCGGATATCAGAAGAAGAAAAGCCTCTCCGCATAAGATACTGGTATGTTTTCTGCTGTTCTTTTCTGTCTGCCTGTTCTGGCTGATAGCCTCTTTTTTGAAGGAGTCTCTTTATCATATCTGCTTCTTCATACTCCCGTTCCTGCAATGCACGCTCCACCAGTTCCCCTTTAATTCCCTTTTGATACAATGCATTTCGAAGCTGCAAATTACTCTTTGTTGCCTGGTACGTTCTTACATACCGCTCTGCATAAGACTGATCATTTATATATCCATATCCCTCACAATAAGATACCGCATCTTTTGCTAACACTTCCGGATATCCACCTTCTCTTAATTTCTGCAATAGCTGATGTGCTGTTCGCTCCTGTTTTTCCAACAGATGCAATGCACGCTTTCTACATCTCGGACGCAATACTTCCTCCACAATAGAGCCGTACATTTCTGGTGAGATTTCACTTCCGACCTGTATATTCCACTTTTTGACTTCTCCTTTATATAAAACAATATCGTCTCCACTATCTAAGCGAAGACGATATCTGCCTTTGGAAGCCTCTATTATCTCAAGGACTACCATATTACTCCCTATTCTTCCTCATTCACATCTACTTCTTCAGCCACTGGTGTAGAAACTGCTTCCTCTTCCGGCTGTTCATCCAATACATAATGCTTTCTAACCTGTTCCTCAATCTCCATCATCTCAGCTTCATGCTCTCTCAAATACTGTTTGGCATTCTCGCGCCCCTGACCAATCTTGTTACCATTGTAAGCATACCATGCACCACTTTTTTGTACTACATTACAGTTAGCCGCTAAATCTAAAATATCACCAGCTCTTGAAATGCCTTCGCCAAACATAATATCAAATTCAGCTTCCCTAAATGGAGGTGCAATCTTATTCTTTACTACTTTAATACGTGTACGGTTACCTACCACTTCACCACCCTGCTTTAAAGATTCTATTCTTCTGACATCTAAACGAATAGAAGAATAGAACTTTAATGCACGTCCACCTGTGGTAGTCTCCGGGTTACCAAACATAACACCAACCTTCTCACGAAGCTGATTAATAAAAATGACAATACAATTAGACTTGCTGATAACAGCAGTGAGCTTACGAAGTGCCTGTGACATCAATCTTGCCTGGAGTCCAACATGAGCATCTCCCATCTCACCATCAATCTCTGCCTTAGGTACTAATGCAGCTACAGAGTCCACGATAATAATATCAACTGCTCCGGAGCGCACCATAGTCTCTGTAATCTCCAGTGCCTGCTCACCATTGTCAGGCTGCGAAATATAAAGATTATCAATATCTACACCGATCTTCTTAGCATAAGCCGGATCCAACGCATGCTCCGCATCAATAAATCCTGCAATACCACCACGTTTCTGCACTTCTGCAACCATATGAAGAGAAACTGTTGTTTTACCACTGGATTCTGGTCCATATACCTCAATAATTCGACCACGAGGAATACCACCCATACCTAATGCAATATCAAGGCTTAATGAACCTGTTGGAATTGTCTCCACATTCATGTGAGCTCCCTGTTCTCCAAGCTTCATTATCGTACCTTTTCCGTACTGTCTCTCAATCTGTGATAATGCCGCGTCTAATGCTTTTTTCTTATCTTCATTCATGAATCTTCTCTCCTTATTATATGCGAACTAATGTTTGTAACCATGATACAACATATGTTCGCTTTTGTCAATATACTTTTTATGGGAAAGGAACAATAGAGCAGATACTGCTCCGAATAATGGCAATGGACACTACTCCTGCCATCAATAATAGAAATAACATACCGATTATACGATAAAATAGGCAAAAAATCAACAGGCATTGCTGCCTGTTGATTTTTTAAACTGTCTTAGACAATATTTGACTTGGACTTCCATGAATCACCAAATCTGCTTTCTCATCCAGATAATGATGCTTCTCATTAATTAATACAAGTTTATCTCCTCGGTAATATTTTACAAGGTTAGTTGTCAAACTTGATGTCATATCACAACCAAGCAGCAACAATAAATCAGCATTTTCAACAGCATTGATTGCTGTGGTCATAAGAGAATTATCAATCATTTCTCCCATAAGTGTCAATCCCGGATGAATTGTCACACCACACTGTTCACATACTGGAACCATATCCTTATAATTCTTCAAATACTCTACGGAATATTCCCGTTTACAGCGTGGACAGAAATTTCTATGTACATTACCATGTAATTCAAGTACATTTTGACATCCAACCTTTCGGGCAATTCCATGTACACTCCTTGTAACAAGCGCTTTTAGTTTACCACGTTGTTCTAGATTCTTCAGAGCATAAAAGGCAGAACAAGGTTCCCCTTCCTGAAGCATTTCATTTCTGTAGTATTCGTAAAACTGCTCTGGTCTTGTGTTGTAAAAACGTGTACTAAGAAGCTCCTCAGGAGAATAACCATATTTCTTCTCTGTCTCATATGCATGTGCAGATGAACGGTGATTTGGATAATGACTTTCATCTACCAGCCCCATTCCAGCCAGGCAAACAATGTTATCACAATCCTTTATCATCACATTTAATAAATCCAATTTCTTTTGCATAGTTATCCCTCCTTTTTTCTGACTACATCTTTTGCTGAGTATGAACACGCTATTCGTCTTATCTATAGTTATATTTTACCACGATTTTTCTGAATTTTACACTTACAAACTCAATTTGTTGCGCGTTTTCGCCTCTCACACCCACAAACTATTATTCTATCAGTATTAGTCGGGATTGTAAACAGTAAAAAAGTCCTACATCTTACGAAAACGCTCATAACGTCTGTTGCGAATTTCCTCAGCAGACAAATCTTCATATTCTGCAAGGAAACTATCCATTGCATCAGCAATTTGCTTGAAGATATCTCCCATATCACCATCACCTGCCGGTTCTAACTCCTCAATAATACGTTCCACAATACCAAGTTCTTTTAAGTCAGCAGCTGTAATCTTCATTACACCAGCAGCTTCTTCCGCACGCTTGCTGTCTTTCCAGAGTATGGATGCAAAACCCTCCGGAGACAAAATAGAGTATGTTGCATTTTCCAGCATCCACACTTCATTTGCCACAGCTAATGCTAATGCACCACCACTACCGCCTTCACCAATCATAATACTAAGAACCGGTACCTCAAGTGCTGACATTTCCATAATATTTCTGGCAATCGCTTCTCCCTGTCCACGTTCCTCTGCTTCCAGACCACAAAATGCACCTGGTGTATCCACAAAACAGATAATTGGTCTTTTAAACTTCTCTGCCTGTTTCATCAGACGAAGTGCTTTACGGTATCCTTCCGGAGAAGGCATTCCAAAGTTATGTGCAATATAATCCTTTGTATTTTTTCCTTTTTGCACACCAATTACTGTCACTGGTGTACCATGGAAATATGCAATACCACCAACAATTGCTTTATCATCTGCAAAATGACGGTCTCCGTGCATCTCAACAAAACCTTCAAACAAACCTTCTATATAATCCAGCGCATTGGCACGCTCCATTTTTCTGGAAAGCTTCACTCTCTCCCATGGAGTGAGTAGCTTTTTCGAACCACGAGAAACGCTCTTGCTACCTAACTCCATAAAGTCAGATACCTCACATGGAATCCCCTTATGCATGCAAATTAACTGATACAGCACCTGCTTCAGATTCTCTCGTCCTACAATTCCATCAATCAGACCATGTTCTAAACAAAATTCTGCTTTCTGGAAGCCTTCTGGTAATTTCTGACCAATTGTCTGCTCAATGACTCTTGGTCCAGCAAAACCAATTAATGCTCCCGGTTCTGCAAGTATAATATCACCTAACATCGCATAGCTTGCTGTCACACCACCGGTAGTCGGGTCTGTCAAAACGGAGATATAAAGAAGACCTGCCTCTGAATGTTTTTTCACTGCTGCGGAGGTCTTTGCCATCTGCATCAATGAAACCATTCCCTCCTGCATTCTTGCGCCACCAGAACAGCAAAACATAATAACCGGAAGCTTTTCTTCCGTAGCACGCTCAAACATTCTGGCAATTTTTTCACCCACTGCCTGCCCCATGCTTCCCATAAGAAATCTGGCGTCGCTGACACCAATGGCAGTCTCTACACCATTGATGGTACCTTTTCCTGTAGTAACAGCCTCAGAAAGCTTAGTTTTTTCCTGTACCTGATTTAATTTTTCTGCATATCCCTCAAAATGAAGCGGATCGTTGGAGTGCAAGTCAGCATCCCACTCCTCAAAACTGGCACGGTCTAACACCATACGCAGTCTGTTTTTCGTTCTTACACGGAAATAAGCATCACATTTGTAGCAGACGTAAGATTTTGCAACTACATCCTCCTTATACAGCGCTTCCCCACATTTTGGACACTTTATCCACAATCCTTCCGGTATCTGTGGTTCCGTAGATGTTCTGGATTGAGCTTTATTGTCCTTCTGTCCTACACCATTATTTGTTTTCTTAAATTTAAGCATAACAACCTCGATTCTAACCTTTCAGACTAACCTTGCGCATCTTCGTAAAGCTGCGGATTATTTTCAATAAAACTGGTGTTAAACTCTCCACTTATAAAATTCTCATGACATAAAATTTCATATAGGAAATCAATATTTGTATCAACACCTTCAATAATTAACTCACCCAATGCACTCTGCATTTTTGCAATTGCAGATGCTCTGTCTTTATCATGTACAATGATTTTACCAATCATGGAATCATAGTATGGTGGAATTGCATAGTCCTGATACACGGCTGTATCTACACGTACACCATTCCCCCCTGGTAAATGTATACTTTTTATCACACCTGGACTTGGCATAAAGTTCTTAGCCGGACGTTCTGCATTGATTCGGCACTCTATCGCATGTCCTCGAAGTACAACATCCTCCTGACGGAAGGATAACTTTTCTCCTGCTGCCACACGAATCTGCTCCTTAATCAAATCCAGACCTGTCACCATCTCTGTAACCGGATGCTCTACCTGGATTCTTGTATTCATTTCCATAAAGTAAAAATCTTTGTTCTTATCTAATAAAAATTCAATGGTTCCTGCACCTTCGTACTGTGCTGCCTTTGCTGCCAAAACAGCAGTTTCTCCCATCTTCTTACGAAGTTCCGGAGTCAGTGCCACAGAAGGAGATTCTTCTAACACCTTCTGATGTCTTCTCTGCAAAGAACAATCTCTTTCTCCTAATTGAACAACATTGCCATGGCGATCTGCCATAATCTGAAATTCAATGTGTCTTGGGTCTTCCACAAAGCGCTCAATGTACATTGTATCATCACCAAAACCGGCAATCGACTCTTTCTGGGCTATTTCGAATAGATTTGGAAATTCTTCTGCATTGCGAATTACACGCATACCCTTTCCACCACCACCAGAAGAAGCCTTCACCATAACAGGATAACCGATTATCTCTGCCTGTTCTAAGCCTTCTTTTACGGTAAACACAGGCTCTTTTGTTCCCGGAACAACCGGTACCCCTGCATCCATCATTGTTTTTCTTGCTTCAGATTTGTTACCCATCTTATGAATAACCTCTGCTGATGGTCCAATAAACGTAATATTGCATTTACTGCACATATCCACAAATTTTGCATTTTCAGACAGGAAACCAAATCCTGGATGAATTGCTTCTGCTCCAGTTACAATAGTCGCACTTACAATACGCTCCATATTCAGATAGCTATCTGCTGCCAGAGCAGGACCAATACAGATTGCTTCATCGGCTAACTGTGTATGCAATGCATCCTTATCAGCTTCTGAGTAAACAGCCACAGTTTCAATGCCCATTTCTCTGCACGCTCTGATAATGCGCACCGCAATCTCTCCGCGGTTAGCAATTAATATTTTACGAAACATGATGCCTCCTAAATTCAAACATTCTTTTTGCTACTGTACAACAAAAGTAAGTTCTGCGGATGTTACCAGCTTACCGTTTACATATGCTTTACCATTCCCTACACCAATCGGTCCTTTTTGCTTGATAATCTCCACTTCTAACATTAATACATCTCCGGGAACTACTTTCCCTTTGAATTTTACATTATTCATACCACCAAAAATAGCCAGCTTACCTTTATGCTCCGGCATGGAAAGGATTGACACAGCCCCCACCTGAGCTAAAGCTTCTAAAATAAGAACCCCCGGCATAATTGGTTCCTGTGGAAAATGACCTGCAAAAAATGGTTCATTATAGCTTACACATTTCTTTCCAACTGCACGTTTTCCTTCTTCCATCTCTTCAATGGTATCAATCAGAAGAAACGGTTGCCTGTGCGGAATAATTTCCATAATTTCCTTTGTACTAAGTAAAGACATAATTACCTCTCTATCTGCCATGAATCGGCACTCAAAACAAAGAAATTTTGTACAATGTACAAAATTTCTTTCAACACTCTAATTCTTTAATCCAACGCTCCACATGTGGGATTGATTAACGAATGATAAACAACGGCTGACCATATTCTACCATTTCACCATTCTCTACAAGTATGGCTGCTATTTCACCGTCATACTCACATTCAATTTCATTCATCAGCTTCATTGCTTCTACGATGGCAATAACCTGACCTTTTGTTACTTTGTCGCCAACCTTTACAAATGGTTCTGCGTTTTCAGCAGGAGCCGCATAAAAAGTTCCTACTAATGGAGACTTCACTTCATTGCCTGCCATTTCAGCTGCTGGTGCCTCTGCCTCCGGAATACTTACTGTATTCTGAACAACCGTCTGTACTGTCTCACTGGCAAAAGCCTGTACTTTGCCAGAAGCTGCTTTATTTAACACCAGCTTAACTCCTTCATCCTTGTACTCAAAATTCTCTAATTTCGAATCAGATACTGCTTTTATCAAAGTAAGAATATTTTCGATATCCATCATACACCTCTTTCCCCTGTTGCAATTGCTTACATAGTGTCTGCAACAGGTATCTGCCTGTTCGGATTATGCATTGAATTTTTTAACTAAAAGACATGCATTATGTCCACCAAAACCTAATGAATTAGATAATGCATACTCAATCTCCTGATTCACGCCCTGACCCTTAATGTAGTCAAGATCCAGTTCTTCATCAGGTGTTTCCAATCCAACATTCTGATGCAAATAACCTTCCTCCATTTCCTTTACGCAGGTAATAAATTCTACCGCACCAGCAGCACCTAATAAATGACCAATCATAGACTTGGTAGAGTTAATCTTAATGTTATAAGCATGCTCACCAAATGCCATCTTAATCGCTCTTGTCTCAAACAAATCATTCAAATGTGTACTTGTACCATGTGCATTAATATAAGTAATGTCTTCCATTGCTACACCTGCATCCTGGACTGCATATTCCATTGCTTTCGCTGCACCGGAACCATCCTCAGCAGGGGAAGTAATATGGTAAGCATCTGATGTACAACCATATCCAACTACTTCTGCATAAATTTTCGCACCTCTTGCCTGCGCATGAGAAAGCTCTTCAAGAACAACAACACCAGCACCTTCACCCATAACAAAGCCACTTCTATCCTTATCAAACGGAATCGAACATCTCTTAGGATCTGTAGATGGAGACAATGCATTCAGCGCGCCAAAGCCTGCGACACCAATTGGTGTAATAGAACCTTCTGCACCTCCGGCAACCATAACATCTGCTTCACCATGCTGGATAGAACGGAATGCTTCACCGATAGAGTGTGTACCCGTTGCACATGCAGTAACTACGTTGATACTTTTACCCTTTAAGCCAAACTGGATAGAAACATTTCCAGCAGCCATATTTGTAATCACCAATGGTACGAATAATGGATTCACTCTGGCAGGTCCTTTTTCAACCAGCTTATTGTGTTCTCTTTCCATTGCCTGTAAACTACCTACACCAGAACCGATTGAACATCCTACACGGAACGCATCTTCTTTTTCCATGTCAAGACCTGCATCTGCGATAGCTTCCTTAGCTGCCACTACTGCATACTGGCTGAACGGCTCCATTCTCTTGGCTGCTTTAAAATCCATATAATTCTTAGCATCAAATCCCTTTAATTCTGCTGCAATCGTAGCTTTATATTCACTTGCATCAAAATAACTGATTTCGCCAAATCCTGTCTTTCCTTCTTTGATTCCATTCCAGAATTCTTCTACACTTAAACCAATAGGAGTCACTGCTCCCATACCTGTTACAACAACTCTTCTCATTTTTACCTCTTTCCCAGAGAAATCCCTGATTTTGCCTAAACTGTATACCTGCGCGTTCAAGTTATAACGCATCATATTATATTTTTAAACTATACCATGCCACCATCAACACATAATACCTGACCTGTGATATAAGATGCTTTGTCAGATGCTAAAAATACAACTGCATCTGCAATTTCCTCCGGCTTACCCATTCTACCAAAAGGAATGCTCTGTTCTGCCACTTTCTTCACCTCATCAGATAATGCTGCTGTCATGTCTGTTTCAATAAATCCTGGTGCTACTGCATTTACATTAATCCCTCTGGATGATAATTCTTTTGCCATTGCCTTTGTAAGACCAATCATACCTGCTTTTGCTGCACTGTAATTCGCCTGTCCCGCGTTACCCACAACACCGGATACAGAAGCAATATTTACTATTTTTCCACTTCTCTGCTTTAACATCTGTCTGGAGAGACATTTAATTGTGTTAAATGCACCCTTCAGATTGGTATCAATAACAGCATCAAAATCTTCTTCTTTCATTTTCATAATCAGATTGTCCCGTGTGATTCCCGCATTATTCACAAGAATATCTATCTTACCATATTCTTTTACTAATTCTTTCATCATGCTCTCGACTGCTGTAAAATCAGACACATCACACTGATATGTAATGGCGTTTCCACCCATACCTTCAATCTGCGTTTTCACTTCGTCAGCTCGTTCCTTAGAGCCATTATAATTAATCACCACCGTTGCGCCTGCTTCTGCCAATGCGATAGCAATTGCCTTACCAATTCCTCTGCTTGCGCCGGTAACTAGTGCTATTTTCTCTTTTAACATTATGCTTCTCCTTCCAATGCCGCAATTATCTTATCCAAATCCTCTAATTTTTCTAAATTATACACCTTCTTGGTCTTGTCAATTTTGCGCATAAAACCGGCAAGCGTCTTACCTGGTCCAATCTCAATAAATGTATCTACACCATCGGCAATCATTCTTTCAATTGTCTGCTGCCACTTAACGGAAGAAGCAACCTGCTTCATTAACATGTCTTTAATCTGGTTTTTATCTGTTACATAATCTGCTGTAACATTTGTAATATAAGGAACCTGTATATCCCCAATTGTCACTTCATCAATCACATTGCCTAAGTTCTCACCTGCTTCTTTTAACATAGCAGAGTGGAACGGACCACTTACATTCAACTTCACGCAACGCTTTGCGCCTGCTTCTTTTAATTTTTCCGCAGCTTCATCTACTGCTTTCTCTTCTCCGGTAATAACAATCTGTCCCGGACAATTGTAATTTGCCACTGAAACAATTCCCTCTGTCTCTTCGCAAATCTTTGCAATCACCTCACCATCAAGGCCTAATACCGCTGTCATTGCACCGCCCTCCGGCACTGCATTCTGCATAAGTATTCCTCTCTGACGAATTACTTTAAAAGAATCTTCTAACGAAAATACACCTGCTACTGCCAACGCACCATATTCACCTAAGCTAAGTCCAGCTGTTACATCTGGCTTGATACCTTTTTCTTCTAATGCCTTATACATAGCAAGCTCTGTTGCCAGCATAGCAATCTGGGTATACTCTGTAATATTTATCTTGTCATTCTCTTCAAAACAAATATCCTCAATAGAAAAGCCAGCCACCTTTGTTGCCATCTCAAAAACTTCCTTACATACCGGAATATTTTCGTAAAAATCTTTTCCCATGCCTACATACTGTGCTCCCTGTCCTGGGAAGATAAATGCTGTTTTACTCATATCTGCTCCTATCTGTTGCTATCTGCAAGTTTCATTCGTTTTCTACAATTCTTTAATCATGTCAAGGGCAAAAACTTACGTTTTTGCCCTGCAAGTATCCTATACGGTTGTAGTATCGGCGAATTAGTCTTCTACACCTTTGCCTTTTAAATACTCAACTACATCACCAACAGTAATGAGACTTTCTAAGTCTTCCTGTGGAATTTCAATAGAGTACTCTTCTTCTAAAGCCATGATTAATTCGAATAAATCTAAAGAATCTGCGCCTAAATCTTCTTTAAAAGAAGTCTCCAGTGTAATTGTATCCGCGTCTGCATTTAACTGCTCTGCAATAAGTTCTTTCATTTTTTCTAACATGGTTTCATTCTCCTTTAAATTCAATTAATTTGCATTACAAATTGTTTGATATTCAAAGTATAATATGACACTCTAAATCTGTCAACCTTTTTTTACCATCACAATCTGCCTGCTTTTTTTCAATGTACCAGATATCGATATCGTACCTCAAAAGACATGGTACTATACTTTTACTCGTAATTCAAGATATAAAAATACATATTCTATAACTATTTTATAAATTCATGAAATTACCACGAGCACTTCATCCAAATCAACATCTACAAGAATGATATCTTTGCCGAATTTACAGATAGAACACCAAGGTATCACAAATTCCTTCTCCCGCCCCAGAAAACCAAATACAGAACAGGGTCCTGGTACAATAATCGCCTTTATACAGCCCGTACTCGGTTCAAACTCCACATCCATCGCAAATCCTATACGTCTACAGTCTCTTACATTAATCACTTCACACTTCCGAAGCTCACATACCCGCATATACTTTTTCCCCTTACATCTTTTTATTTAGTATATGGCAACTTTTCAGAACGTGCAAAAGCAGATGTACACTTTCTGTTATTCTCTCAGATAATGCCTCATGCTTTTTAGTGCATTTTTTTCCAGTCTGGAAACCTGGGCCTGAGAAATCCCAATTCTCTCTGCCACCTCCATCTGGGTCTTTCCCTCAAAAAAACGCAAGGTGATGATATAGTTTTCTCTTTCATCTAACCGTTTCATTGCTTCTCCTAGCGAGATTTCTTCTACCCAATTCTCCTCTTTGTTTTTCTTATCGCTAATCTGATCCATGATATAAAGGGTGTCGCCTCCTTCTGTAAATACAGGTTCGTGAAGGCTTACCGGCGACTGGATAGCATCTAGTGCATAGACCACTTCCTCTTTAGAAATTCCTATCTCAGCTGCAATTTCATCAATGGTAGGTTCCTTCAAATTCTTTCTTGTCATGCTTTCTTTTGCATAAATTGCCTTATAAGCAATATCTCTTAAGGAACGACTTACTCGAATCTGGTTATTATCTCTCAGATATCTACGCACTTCACCAATAATCATCGGCACTGCATATGTGCTGAATTTCACCATAAGTGTGCTGTCAAAATTGTCAATTGCTTTCATAAGCCCAATGCAGCCAATCTGAAACAAATCGTCTACATTTTCATTCGAGTTTGAAAATCGTTTTATCACGCTCAAAACAAGCCGGAGATTTCCCTTAATAAAGATTTCCCTCGCTTCTTCATCACCTTTTGCAATCCGCTCAAAAAGCACATCCTTTTCCTCATTTGTCAGCAAAGGCAGTTTTGCTGTATTTACTCCACATATTTCCACTTTATTAAGAGCCATAGCGCATCCTCCTATATTAAGTTTCCTCAATAACAGAATTCACACTATGGCTCATTTTTATACCTGTTTCCTATATTATCTTTTACAATAAACCGTCTTCATTTACCGCTCCCATTTATCACACAAAGCCGTTATCTGGTCAGCAAATTTTGCAATATCCTTGTTTGCCATCTCACTGCTGTCTCTGATGATATGTAACAGCCGCTGTCCTGCTGCTACCAGTCTTGCATATACCAGACTGTTACGTTTTGCAATTGCTTTTTCTTTAGATATCATGCGAATGCGTTTGCCTTCTCTGCACAGTTCACCAGTCTCAATATCATACACATCTCCCGAATACGGTGCTCTTGCCTGATATCCATAGTTTTTCTGCAGCACTTCTGCAAATTCATCACATACACTGTCTTCTCCATGTACGATATATACCTGCCCCGGCTTCTCTTTGAAAGCCTGCAGCCAGCGAATCAAACCATCCTTATCCGCATGTCCGCTGATACCAGCAAGCTTTTCTATTGTCGCCCGTACTTCAATCACTTCTCCAAACAGCTTTACAGAACCTGCTCCCTCTAATAATGTTCTGCCCAGAGTACCATTTGCCTGATATCCCACAAATAGTACGGTACATTCCTGTCTCCAGAGATTATGCTTCAAATGGTGACGGATTCGTCCTGCTTCACACATACCGGAAGCCGACAAAATCACTTTTGGCGTTGTCTCAAAATTAATTGCTCTTGATTCATTACTCGTAACAGAAAGTCTGAGTCCCGGAAACTGAAGTGGATTCACACCTCTTGAAACTAACTCCATCGCTTCCTCATCAAAACAACTATAAATATTCTTCTGAAAAACGCTCGTTGCTTCTACTGCCAGCGGGCTATCCACATATACCGGAAAATCCGGAAAACGTGCTATTCGATTTTCTTCCTTTATCTTTCGAAGAAAATACAACATTTCCTGTGTACGACCTACTGCAAAGCAAGGAATAATCACATTTCCACCTCTGTCAAATGTCTCCTGAATAATTCTACTCAGTTGTCCAATATAATCCGGTCGCTCTCCATGATTACGGTTCCCATAGGTGGACTCCATAATTACAATATCTGCCGCCTCTGTATATTCCGGATTCTTAATAATCGGCTGATTTATATTCCCAATATCTCCGGAAAATACTAATTTCCTGCTGACTTCATCTTCATTCACCCACACTTCAATACTTGCTGAACCTAACAGATGTCCAATATCGGTAAACCGTATCTGTATACCTTCTCCTAAGTCAATCATCTCTCTATACGCACAAGGAACAAAATGTTTCATAACAGCATCTGCATCCTGTAAGGTATACATCGGCTCAAATAACTCCCCACCGGAACGCTTTGCCTTACGATTACGCCATTCAGCTTCAAACTCCTGAATATGAGCACTATCACGAAGCATTATACGACAAAGGTCTGTACTTGCTTCTGTGGTATAGATTTTCCCACGAAATCCATGCTTGTATAAAAGTGGCAACATTCCGCTATGGTCCACATGCGCATGGGTCAGCAAAACATAATCAATATCCGGTACCGGAAATGGTAGTTCTGCATTTTCGTACAGATTCAATCCCTGTTCCATACCATAATCTACCAATATTTTCTTTCCTGCAGCCTCCAGACAATGACAGCTTCCCGTTACCTCATGCGCAGCTCCAATAAATGTCAGTCTCATAATGCACATCCCCTTCTACTATAAACTCCTCAGTTACCCCTGCGTGCTTCTGCATTTATTGTATCACATATTATCATAATTTCCTATATTTTTTGATTAATTTATATGTTTTTCCAACTATTCAGAACATAGAAACACATTTTAATTGTAACGCACTATTTCCTTTTTCAATCGTCGTATAATTTTTTTCTCCAAGCGAGATATGTAGGACTGAGAAATACCTAACATATCCGCAACTTCTTTCTGTGTTTTTTCTTCCCCATCTTCTCTTCCTATTCCAAAGCGCATTTCTACTATCAGACGTTCTCTATCATTTAATTTCTCCATGGCTTTTCGCAAAAGTTTACGCTCCACTTCGTTTTCTATATCTTTAGAAATCACATCCTCATCGGTACCAAGAATGTCTGACAAAAGCAACTCGTTGCCATCCCAATCCACATTTAACGGCTCATCAATTGACACTTCTAACTTTGTCTTATTATTTCTTCTCAAATACATAAGAATTTCATTTTCTATACATCTTGAAGCGTATGTGGCAAGTTTAATATTTTTTCCGCTATTAAAGGTATTAATTGCTTTGATTAATCCTATGGTTCCGATAGAAATTAAATCCTCCACTCCTACACCGGTATTATCGAATTTTTTTGCTATGTACACTACCAATCTCAGATTTCGTTCAATCAGAAGGGAACGCGCTTCCGCTTCCTCCTTCGTGCCTAATTTTTCAATAACTTCTGCTTCCTCTTCCGGCTCTAATGGTGCCGGCAGAATCTCTGCTCCCCCAATATAATGCACCTCTCCTCTTCTGGAAGGAAACACAACATCCTGAAAACCAGGAACCACACGAAACTGAAATTTGCTTGCAGCAGAAACATTTAATAACATAGTAATCCTCCTCGTATAATTTATTTATCATATCGAACCGGTATTTATTCTGTCCGGCAGTTTAATATCAGCTGAACGGAATCTTTTGTGTCTGACAGTCCATTTGCAATACCCAGCAATGGCTTCTCCCACCGCTTTATCTGACTTCCGCTGTATATTTCCATGTAATCAATGCGAAATACCATCATAAGGCCCGATTCCTTATCTATGGTGGCGTAGGGGATAAAACGTACTCCTTCCGGAAGTTGCTTGTTTTCTTCCCAGGTTTTCCCTAATTTTAATGCCAATCCTTTACTGACAATATGAACCGGTTCTCCTGTTACCATATCATTTAAGGAATTACCGGTATCATAAAGAGCATCTGTTACTATCACGCACTCTTTATTATGAAGAACTACCTTTCGCTCCCGTTGCCGGTTCACCAGTATAAGAGAAAACAAACGTCTCGCAGCTTCCAACACGCCAAAACTCAACATAACCAGCAATAGTTGGAGCCAGAGGTTATCTCCTACCGCCTCTCCAACATGTTCATATACCAGCTTGATTACGCCACCTACAAAACATGCATTTATAAGGTAGAGCACTATCATGATTACCATTGGACGTATCTTGGTTACTCGAAATATGTACAGCATCGTAAGCAGATTCACTGCTATGTATGTAATTTCCCATAATATCCGATATAAAAACAATTTTTTTATCACAACTGCACCCAACAGCAGGCAATTCACCGTCATGCCCGGCAGTATTCGTTTCATCGTTGTCTCCATTCCGGATATTTGTTTTATCGACAACACCATACAGATTGTAATTGTGCTGTGGTATAAGAGAAAGCTGTCTAAGTACAATACATACATATCCACTCCTGTCCTGTCCGCCGATAGAGAAAGTATAAATCATGTTATGTGCAGATTTTGTCAAAACAGCTGACTAAGGGATTTTTTATATTGCGGAAGAAAATTCGGATTTGTGCGTGTGTCAATGTGTGTTGCTAAAACGTCCGGCAGAGAGAGGGGCTGTAGCTTGCTATCAGAGGCAGGGCACTTAGCTGTAAGTGGTACTAAGGGATTTTGCTTGCTGCTAAGGACAATCGGGAAAATATAGAACTCGCAAGCTCAAACAACTATATTTTCCCGATTAACGCAACAAACAAAATCCCTAAGAACCACTAGACATCTAACCAACAGCTTCTGATAACAAGCTACAGCCCCTCTCTCTGCCTACCATAACGAAAACGCTAATTGTTATGCCATTTTGAACGGCGGCATATTTATCAAAAACTCGGATTTGTGCGTTTAATCATAGTTGCTATCCGTACGCCAATGACATCTATCTGTGTGGAATATGCCATGCCAGCAAAGTCAAGAAACACTTACCTCCTCGATACACAGCCGGTGGCAGGTGCAGAAGGTTACTAAGCAGACAGTCATGAGCTGGCTTTAGTGGAGAATGAAATTATATTCGCAAAATGATAGCCAATTCGGAAAGACAGGCTACGGGTTGCAGTGAAGATTGAGAAATGGGGCTGTTCGGAAAGGTATTAGTGATTCTTAGAGGGTTGGATTGGCGCGTTAAGTGGAAAAATATAGTTGTCTGAGCTTGCGAGTTCTATATTTTTCCGCTTGTCCTTAGCGCCAATTCGAGCCTCTTAGAATCACTTATACCTTGGAGCCTGCCCCATTTCCCAATCTTCGCTGTAACCCGGAGCCGGACGGGCAACCAACAGCCCCTCTCTCTGCCGGACGTTTTAGGAACACACCTTGACA
>JBGVMW010000010.1:0-15451 GCA_045125095.1 Lachnospiraceae bacterium | reverse complement strand
GGATGCATTTATGAACACATTACCAGCATTTTTGAAAACACAACTTCAAGCCGCTTAAAGTCTGAACATTGACAATTGAATAGTTGCCAGGTATTGAATTTTCAAGGTACATAGCTAAAATTTATGTGCGAAGTTTGAGTTAATTAGACGTTTGCGAAAGTGAATTCACTGCCTTGTTGGCGTTTCACAATTATCTAATTGTATTAATTCTAGTTTAGTGCCTTTTCGCTTCTGCTGTCAAGGAAAGTCTCTGATAAAAATAAAAAGAACAGCCATCTCACTATAAGATGACTGTCCCTGTATCGTTATCTTTATATTACATTAACCGTAATTGTTTTTGTTGTGGATATACCGCCTTCTACCGGTACTGTTACTGTATACGTAATTATATATGTGCAAGGCGTTGAAATATCCAAAATGGCATTACCGTATGTTGGTGCTTCCGCTCCCTTTTGAACAGATACCTGCATATTTGCTGTGATATCTAATCCGGTTGCTGTCTGTGCTGTTACACCTTGCATGCAATCATACTGCGCACTACCATTGTAGTTCACCGGAATATCAATAACGTCTGCTCCTACAGTCTGAATTACAGGTGCCTGCTGATTTACTACAGTTATTTTCACCTGCTTCATATTCTTTCTTAACTTCTTAACCTTACTATTTGTTGTGTATGTAATAATATACTCACCTGGTACAGAAGTATTTACCTTACCTGTTACTTTTAAGTATGTAGATGGCTTCAAAGCGGTACCCTTATAGTTTGTCAAGGTTACTATTTGCATCGGATCAAATGCAGCACCATACTCTACAGTGGTATCATTTGCAGTAATTACTACTCGTCTATCCTCAGATGTAATCTTTCTGGTTAGCGTAGTTTTCTTTTTGTTGGTTCCAGTCACACTGTATGTAATGGTGTAATCACCAATCTTTTCTAACAGAATACTGTTACCAGATAATAATTTAACCTTCTTACCATTTGGATCCTTTGCAGTTATCTTAAGACCACTCTTTAAGTTCTTACCAAATACGCTGGATGCCTTTACACCATAATCCAAATCAACAGTATCACCATAGGCAACTACTTTATCATTGATTCCCGTAATGACTGGTGCATCTGTATCAATTACCTCGTACGTTACTGTCTCATAAACGGTAATTCCCTTGGAACTGGTCACATAATACTCAATATCGTAAGTTCCCAGCTTTTTCGTATCTACTTTGCCATTGTATTTTACTTTTTTTGAATAATTTGTACCGTTATAATTCTTCGCCGTAACACCTGCTAAATACTGAATCTTTTCACCGTAAGACACCGTTAATTTTTTCTTCGATGAAATCTTAAGGCTAGGTGAATACTTTTTGTACGGGTTGTTTGAAGACGGATCCGTTGGATCCCATCTGTATTTCGTATTCGTATCCAGCTTCTGTGCTTTTGGTTTACCTAAAGGATCATTTTTAGATGTGCCATAAATGATCTTAACTTTCGTTCCTGTACTACAATTGTCATAGATCCATTTTGCATCCGCAACAGTCAACCGCACACAACCATGGGAAGCGGTTGTTCCTAACTTATTATAAGCCCTTACACTTAAATTAGACGGATCATTAAATGTATTGTAAAAAACAGAATGGAATAATATGCCATCTGTTATTCTGGAACAATACTGCCCCCAACATGGACCATCTAACTCATGCCAACGATACTTTTCTTTTAATGGAAACGTTCCCAACGGTGTTGCCCAACCAGTCGAACAAACAAATGCCTTGTATGCTTTCCCATTACTGTCATAAACAGTAACAACATTTGTTCCCTTATTTACCTGAATAGTATATTTTCCTGCTGCTTCTACATCTGTCTTACTAAAAAACAATCCAAGGCAAATACACATAAGAGAAACGACAAGCATACCCCAACGTTTACTGCTTCTTTTCATATTCACAATTACCTCCATATTTTGATCGAACAGTCCTGTTCAACCTTACCTTTTGCAGACATTAATTTTTACTCAAAGCGTTTTCATTATAGCAAATGCTTTTCCAATATTCAACCCGAATTTAAATAATTATGGAATTTATCTTCTGTATTTACAGAATCATTACGAACTTATTTTGACACTGTTACTAAAGTATTATATAATTGTAACTGTATATTACATTACTATTTAAGAGGAAGTTGGATTTATTTATGCACGATATGCACAATCTATTATCAAAAAGTAACACTCCCATCATGTACTTAAAAACCTTTGCAAAATGGATGGTATATTCCCTTATTATGGGCGTTATCTGCGGAATTGCCGGAACATTGTTCCATCATACTGTAGACTATGTAACAGAAATGCGTACAATATATCATGTACTATTTCTTCCATTTGCAGGTCTCATTATTGTATTTCTGTACCACATTTGCGGTATGGACCATGACAGGGGAACCAATACTGTACTGGAGGCAGTACAAACGAGATCCCATGTACCAGCACGTATGGCACCTCTTATTTTTATCGCCACATGTATTTCCCATGCATTTGGCGGTTCTGTCGGACGCGAAGGTGCCGCATTGCAGATTGGTGCCAGCATTGGAAATATGTTAGGTGGAATTTCCCATTTAGAAGACACTGACAAACGTATCATTACTATGTGTGGTATGAGCGCATTATTCTCTGCCCTATTCGGCACACCAGTTGCTGCTGCTATATTCAGCATGGAGGTTGCCAGTGTTGGCGTCATTTATTATGGTGCGATGATTCCCAGCATGATTGCCGCTATCATATCTTACCATGTTGCGGATTTCTTCGGTGTGACACCTGTACATTTTCTGTTAGAAGCGACACCAGACAGTTCCTTACTCACCACCTTTCAAACAGTGGTTGCTGCTATTTTGTTTTCCTTAGTAGGTATTTTATTTTGTATCATTATGCAGCAGACAACCAAATTATACCGAAAATATTTAAAAAACCCATATATTCGTGTATTTGTAGGTGGATGTATCATCGCCGCACTAACATTGATCTGTGGTTCACAGAACTATAACGGTGCAGGAATGGCAATTATCACAAAAGCCATTCACGGAGAAGCACAACCGGAAGCGTTTATTATCAAACTACTATTTACTGCACTTACCTTGGGCGCCGGATTCAAAGGCGGTGAAATTATCCCAGCCTTTTTTGTTGGTTCCACCTTTGGTGCCGTTGTTGGTCCTTTTTTAGGTTTTGACCCAGGCTTTTGTGCCGCTTTAGGTCTGCTAGGTGTCTTTTGTAGTGTGGTAAACACGCCTTTAGCCACTATGTTTCTTGGCATTGAATTATTTGGTGCTGATGGTCTTCTCTATTTTGGTATTGTATGCGCCATCACCCATATGCTATCTGGTAATTTCAGCTTGTACAGCAGCCAGCAGATTCTCTATGATAAATCAAAACCAATCTATGGAAAAACAGCGAAATCATAATGATTTTTTCGTATATTGTTATTTCAAATACGATGTACTAGTGCACAGTACATTCATGTACAAAAAAACAGGGCGATTGCACGCATTTGTGCAATCGCCCTGTTTTTTACTATTTATTTACCGCAGCAATGCTTGTACTTCTTACCAGAACCACATGGACACGGCTCATTACGTCCAACCTTAGGTGCCTTACGAATTGTACCAGACGCTTTCTGCTCCATATATAATTTTTTACGTTCTTCTGGTGTGAAAATTGCATCCCACTGAGGAAGTTCGTATAGCCAGTCAGCTTTTGCATCCACCATGTTTTTATACAATAACGCTTTATCAAAAGCAAGATTTACATGTGTATCCTCTTCCATTTCTTCAATTGGATTTGGAACCTTTAAGCTATCATTAATACCATCCAGGAAGCCTGTCATTGTAAAGGAATCAATACCATATTTTTCTGCCAATTCTTTTACAGTGCCTTCTACCAGCACATCTGGCTCTGCTAATAATTTTTCATAAATCCCCTTTTCAATCAGGAAATAATTCTGCCAGAATTTCTGTAATTCACCCTTATTTGCGTTCTCATTATATGCGACTTTACGCCACTCTTGTAATAATGCCATTTCTACCTCTTCCTTATCTATCTACGAATTTGCGACTTTACGCTAACTATCTTATTTTCATAGATTTTCGTCATTTTGTCAATACCATTTTTCGTATTTTTACGATTATTTGATAAAACGCACAAATTCATATTATTCTTGCACAGATTAGAATTTTGTTATATGCTAGTATACTGTACACAAGAGTGTGTTAGATAATTGCGAAACGCAACAAGGTAGTGAATTGTCAGAATTGTTTGTGACAGATAGCTGTTTACTACATAGTCTATATGCGACCCTCTGAAAACGTCGGCACTTAGGCTGTGTATTTTACGGCCTTAGTGACCGTTACGTTTGAAGGGAGCGAGAGCGCGTCAAATATAGACTATATAGTAAGCAACTATTTGCCACAAACAATTCTGACAATTTACGGATGGTCATCACTTTTGCAAATATCTAACCAGAGTGTGTTAAAAGGAGGTATGGTATGAAATTTTTTCTAATATATCTGGTAATTATGAATCTAATTGCATTTGCCTTTATGGGGATTGATAAACGAAAAGCCATAAAGCAACAATGGCGTATTCCGGAAAAGACACTGTTTATATTGGTATTATCAGGTGGAGGTCTTGGAGGCACAATCGGCATGCATCTGTTTCATCACAAAACAAAACACTGGTACTTCCGCTACGGATTTCCTATCATCACAGTGATAGAAGCTTGTGTTATTTTTTTATACTATTATAAGAGATAAGTGCTTATGCTTTGTTCTTGCATATTTCGCTAAAAAGAGGTAATATAGACCACAGAGATTACAGTTTAAGGAGGCAATTATGACTGAAAAAGAAAAAAGAGAATTAGTTGACCGCATCAATAAATACGCCGATTCTGTCCTTCCAGAAAAAGATCCAGCGAAGGTTCCGATTCGTGTACAGCTTGAAGCATTAAAACCAGAGATGGAGAAAATTGCAAAAGAAAAAAACATGTCTGTAGAAGATGTTTTCATTGAATATATGGATATGAATGTAGCCATTACAGCTGAAGCAGAAGAAAAATTCCAGGCAGAAATGGAGAAATCTTTAGGAAGCAATCCATTTTCAGGGCTTAATAAAGAATAGTTTTCTATTTTTTATACTAGTATGCATCAATTTTTATATACTAGGAAATTTCGTACATTACGTCATGCAACGGGCTGTTGTAATTTCCTAGTATATTAAAAAAACACGAAAGAATGTGATTTTTCACATTCTTTCGTGTTTTGCATCATAAATATCTTCCACAGCATCTCTATCTACCAAATCACTAAACGTTTCTTCTCTTACCGGTTTTGAGAAATAAAATCCCTGCATAAAATCGCATCCTGTTTTTTCCAAAAAATCCGCCTGTCCTTCTGTTTCGATTCCTTCACACAAGACCTTGATCTTTAATTTCTTTGCCATGTCCACAATGCTGATAATAATAATTTGATCCTGAAGATTATCTATATAATCTTCCAAAAATACTTTATCCAGCTTCAAAATATCTATTGGTAGTTTTCGCAATACATTTAAAGATGAATAACCAGACCCAAAATCATCTATTGACACTTTGACACCAAGTTCTTTAAATTTATTTACCAGTTCAATTGCAATATCAAGATTCTCGACATACAAGGATTCCGTTATCTCGAATTCAAGCAATCTTGGTTCTATCTGATATTGCTTCATCAGATTCTCTACATATGTAATAATCTTGTCCTGCATCATATGTACTCTGGACACATTCATTGAAACAGGTACAACCGGCAAATTAGCATCTAATCTTTTCCGCAAATAACAGCATACACTGTCATACACATAAAAATCCAAATCTACAATCGTACCGGTCCGCTCAAAAATCGGAATAAATGAATTCGGATACAATAAAGTTCCATCTGGTTTCTGCCAGCGAATCAAAGCCTCTGCTCCTATAATTTTACGACTGACAGAATCAATCTTAGGCTGATAATACACAACAAATTCTCTGTTTTCCAATGCCTTCCTCATGTTAAATGCCATTTCAATCTGGGAACGATTCTTCTGATCCAGTTCCTCTGTATATAGCACACATTCATGTTGTTTATGGGATTTTGCAAGTTTTCTTGCCATATTCGCATTAGCTACTGCATTCTCCGGATCTATCCTCCGATCTTCTACCTGATAAAATCCACAATTTAATTCTAAATGAATATTCGAATAGGTATTGTTTATATCTTGACAAAATGCGATACTTGCCTCTTTGAAATGTTGCATACAATCATCCACGGATATGTCGTCAGGCAATACAGCAAACGCCACAATATTATCTGCTGCCACTCTAGACATTAGCATAATTCCAGGAACAACTTCACTTATGTACTCTGAAAAATTCTTTAATATGTGATCGCCTACCTGATAGCCATGTGCTTCATTCAAGTATTTAAAATTACTCAAATCCATATTCATGACAATCGGTTTGGAATGCAAAACAATGCTCGGCAGCAGACTGCGCATTCGCTTAATAAACTTCTCATACTTCAGCATACCTGTAACTTTATCAAAGCTGGTTAAATCTTCAACTGCACGTGCCGCCTCGTCATGCGCCTTCACCTTCAGCAAATACAGACTTACAATTCTTGTCAGTGTCTTTAAGGTACGTTTCTCCAATTCATTCCAATTGCGTTCTGTTTCATAATCTACAAAATCAATGCTACCAGTATATTTACCACCATTATGCATTCCACAACGCAAAAAGGATTTTACATTAACTTGTTCAAACTGTTCCACACCGTTACAGATAGCACTACCTTTCTCTTCGTACATTCTATCGTTATCACTATCTATCTTATTGAACAGTCTTGTCATCTGGTATTCATTCGTATTCCACACAGTTCCCCGTAATTGCAAGTTCTTATCTCTCGCCCACTCATGGGTGCATTTCATCACATATTCACCACTGACATGCTCTATAATGCGTACAGCCGACAGATTATAAAATTCTGCAACACGCTTTAATATCAACTGGATAGCCTTGTCCGCATCTTTTTTTTCATCCATAATTGAGAATGCAAAATCTGTCAGTTCATAATCAAATTTACTCTCCATAACAGCTTCATTCTGCTTTTTTTCCCACAAATAATCTGCCAACGCCTCACTATTCAGTTCTTGTAACTTTCTATACAACTCTAATTTCGAAATATCATAAATCTCATACTTTTGAGACTCATGAACCGTTGCATAACCCAATGCCAGTTCTGCACAATCCATTAACTCCTGATAAGTAAGACCATCTCTCGAATACAAAGAAATACCTACACTGACTGTCATATCATATTCTGCCGAAACACCCATTAATTGTTTACTTAATGTTTTGCAAATCCTGTCCGCTTTCTCACGAACCTGCGCCATTGTTACGGTAGTAGTTGAGAAAATGATAAAGGAACTATTCCCCTTGCGTCCCATTACATCTACACTTTCAAACACTTCATGCAATTCTTCTGCCATATTGGTTACGATTTCTCCCATAAATACATAACCTAATTCTTCATTCATCTTCTGAAACTGGTCTATATTCACCAGAATAAATACTGCTCTCTTTCCGCTTTCTAAATTTTTAATATGGTGTTCAACATAAATTCCAGTTGTAACCTCATTTAATAAATTCGTTAAGGGATCACGTAATACGCTATTTTTTAGGTATTTCATTTTCAAGCCCCCTCTGCTTCAAAATCCATGAAAATAGTATAACATATTTCATCTTCGCTCGCAAGATTTAATCATTTATTCACAATTTTTTTAAATTATTTGTTTATTTTTTATTAAGCATTACCCATATTTTTCCATAACACCAAAAAATATTTGTTTATTTTATCAACAAAGAATAAAGCGTGTACGCACGCCCCACAAATTAAGCCAGCCAATATGCTTACATGCTTTACCACGCCGAATTTGACACACTGTGCATCTTCCTTTCAAATTCGTGCGCATCATTTTTTATATACTGGTACAACATCCATGTAATAACTTGTATGTAAAATAAAAGCATACCTTTCGGTATGCTTTTACTCTTATTCTTCCTCTTTATCCTTTTTATCTACTGCAATTTCTAATTCTTCTAACTGTTTCTCATCCACCAGACCAGGTGCTCCTGTCATCAGACAAGAAGCATCTTTTACCTTAGGGAATGCAATTACTTCTCGAATAGTATCAACCTTTGCCATAAGCATAATCAAACGGTCTAAACCATATGCAAGTCCTGCATGTGGCGGAACGCCGTATTTGAATGCATCTAACAGGAAGCCAAAGCGTTCGTTTGCTTCTTCCTTTGAGAAACCTAATACTTCAAACATTTTCTCCTGCACATCCTGCTGATAAATACGCACACTACCACCACCGATTTCAGTACCATTTAATACAATATCGTATGCTTTTGCACGAACCGCACCCGGATCGGTATCTAATTTATCAATATCTTCTTCCATCATCATCGTAAATGGATGATGCATAGCAACATATCTTCCCTGTTCCTCTGAATACTCTAACAATGGAAATTCTGTTACCCACAAGAATTTATATTCATTTTTATCTAATAATTCTAAGTTTCTTGCCAACTCCAGACGAAGATTACCAAGCACATCCCATACCACTGCATTCTTGTCTGCTGCAAAGAATAATAAGTCTCCTGGTTCACCTGCCATAGCAACTACTAAATTGCCCAATTCTTCTTCTGTCATAAATTTGGAGAAAGAAGACTTATATGTGCCATCTTCATTGATGCACAGATATGCGAGTCCCTTTGCACCATATTCTTTTGCAAAGTTCACATAGGCATCAATCTTCTTACGAGGCATTGCTCCCTGTCCCTTTGCGTTAATACCACGAACGGAACCACCTGCTTCAATGGCACCTGTAAATACACTGAAGCCACATCCTTTAACTACATCTGTAACATTTACCAGTTCCATTCCAAAACGAAGATCCGGCTTATCGGAACCGAAACGATCCATCGCTTCCTGCCATGTCATACGAGGAATCGGAAGCGAAACCTCTACTCCAATTGCTTCTTTGAAGATTTTTGCAAGTAATCTTTCATTTACTTCAATGACATCATCTACATCTACGAAAGATAATTCCATATCTATCTGTGTAAATTCCGGCTGACGATCCGCACGCAAATCCTCATCACGGAAACATCTTGCAATCTGGAAATAACGGTCATAACCAGAACACATCAATAACTGCTTAAACAACTGTGGCGACTGAGGCAATGCATAAAAATTACCCGGATGCACACGGCTTGGTACTAAATAATCTCTAGCACCTTCTGGCGTAGACTTAATTAACATTGGCGTCTCAATCTCTAAGAAACCTTCATCCGCCATAAAGGAACGAACCATTGTGGTAACTTTGCTTCGAAGCATCAAATTACGCTGAATATCCGGTCTTCTCAAGTCTAAGTAACGATATTTCAAACGGATATCATCCTTTGTCTTAGAATCTTCCTCAATCGGAAATGGCGGCGTCAATGACTCCGATAAAATACGAATGTCGGTTGCACGGATTTCAATTTCGCCAGTTGCAAGATTTGTATTGACAGCACCAGAACGTGCTTCAACCCTTCCTGTTACAGCAATAACAAATTCACTTCTAAGCTTTTCTGCTTTCGCAAATCCTTCTGCCTTTACGTCACTTTCTTCAAAAATAATCTGCATAATACCAGAACGGTCTCGCAAATCAACAAAGATGATTCCACCTTTATTACGGTTTTTCTGTACCCATCCCATGAGAACAACCTGTTCGCCAATCTGTTCTTTTGTTACTTCTGCACATCTGTGGGTTCTCTTTAACCCATTCATTGATTCTGCCATTTTCATAATTCCTCCTGTTTATTCAAAAATCTTTCTGTCTTCAAAAATCTCCATATTTTCTCTCTCGCAAATCATAGATTGAAACGCCAGAAAAATTCTCATATCATAATTCATATATTCATCTGCCATCATGTCTAGTGCCACCTCTGCTGAAAAAGCAGCACGATATGGGCGATCAGAAATAAGTGCCGCAAACACGTCACACACGCGCAAAATTCTCGCTCCCAACGGAATGCGATCCCCCACTAATCCCGCCGGATAACCAGAACCGTCATAATTCTCGTGATGATACAAAATACTGTTCAAAACAAATTCAGAGTAATCCCTATCCTTCAATAGCAAATATCCTATTGTAGAATGAGTTCTGATATACTGCATTTGTTCTATACGTAATGCATCAACCTTTTTCTCATTCAGATACTCACATACCTCAATTTTTCCCAAATCATGCAACATCCCCGCTACTGCCAGATCATAACATGTTTCCCTTGGCAAATCCAATTTTGCGCCTAAATTGTAGGCAAGATTGCTTACACAAGCAGCATGATTCATTCCTTCCCTCAAATCTTGAAATATAAAATCATTGCTGTTTTCAATTTGATTTATATATTCCTCCATGAAATCCACCCACTTTGCTTACAAAAGAATACCCTTCTTTTTCCGTTCAATCATTTCATCAATTCGGTTAATATAATGCTCTACGTCTTTTACATTTTCAATCCGCTCTATACGGTCACTTGCATACACAAGTTTAGTAGAAGCACCAGCCCCTACCGCAATAATACTCTGTTTTTCTTCCATAATCAAGATATTATACAAACCTTCTTTGCCGCTTATCGCATATCCAACATTTTCCAGATTGCCTGCCATATTCTTCTGTCTGTATAAATAATATGGTTGCAATCCCCATTTTTTCGCATATTCAGCCGTACATGCCATCATATCCTCTGTATTGTCCATCCGGCAAAGATCCTGATATTGCTCACTTTCTAAATTCAGTCTGGATGCACGTTTGACAGCAAGGGAATGTACCGTCAGACTTTCCGGTCTCAGCTTATCCAGCTCCTCCATAGTATGCTTCACGTCTTCTATGGTTTCCCCCGGCAAGCCAAGGATCAAATCCATATTAATATTATCAAATCCTACCTGTCTGGCTAATGCAAAGGCCTCTATGGTCTGTTGTACCGTGTGCTGTCTTCCAATCACCTTCAGTGTCTTATCGTTCATCGTCTGCGGATTAATCGAAATTCTCTCCACGCCCATTTCCTTTAAAACACGCAGCTTGTCAAGCGTAATACTGTCCGGTCTTCCTGCTTCTACACAAAACTCTTTAACATGAGAAAAATCAAAAGAATCCCGCAATTTCTGTATCAACTTTTGTAACTGGTACGCTTCCAAAGTAGTAGGGGTACCACCACCAATGTATACACTATCTAAACGCATCCCGTTCATACGTTCCGCTGTGTAATCAATTTCCCGAAACAGTGCATCTAAATACTCCTGTATTCTGTTTTTCCAGGAAAACAACGGATAGGATGTAAAAGAACAATACAAGCAAGTGGTCGGACAAAATGGTATGCCCACATAAAGGCTGTAACCGGAAGCATATCTCTCCTTTGAGAGAATAGAAAGCTCCCGCTTTGCTATTTCAATACTTAACGCAATCTTTTCATCACTAACGCTATAAGTATCCTTGAGATAACGCGCAACCTCCGTCTCATTCTTCCCTTCTTCCAGCAATGCCATAGGTAGCTTTGTCGGACGTATACCAGTTAAATTACCCCAAGGCAACGTTCTGCCTGTTTCAGCTTCAAGAATCTTATACAAAAGCTTTTTTAATTGATTTTTGGTATCTTTGCGATCATCAGCTACATATGCGGTCTGATTCTGCGCAACACAGATCCCCTCTTTAAAACAGCGACAAGTAATCATTTCCTCGTCAAAATCAATTACATAACTATGCACCTTATCTGTAATTGCCACATAAGGTGCAGTTGTTTTATATTCCTCTCTTGGGTAAAATGCCTTTACCAGAGAATATATATCATATTCAAAACTATTTTTGTTAATAAATAAATTAATCACTGCTCTTCTTCACTTTTCGTCTAATTATACATATGGATTATTCATTTTTTCAAAGCCAATCGTTGTCTCATCACCGTGCCCCGGATAAACAATTACTTCATCCGGCAATACAAACAGTTTTTCTCTGACTGATTTTACAAGCGCAGACTGGCTTCCTGTTGGCAAATCGGTTCTTCCCACAGATTCCTGAAACAAGGTATCACCGCAAATCAATATGCCTTCTGACTCTAAATAATAACAGACACTTCCTGCGGTATGGCCTGGTGTATGAATAACCTTTATCTCCGGCATGTCCGGAAATTGTAACGTTTCTCCATCTTCAACTGTTTTGTCTGCTTTTACACTGATAGAGCGAGACATAGCATTAGAACAATTCAAGGATGCACTCTCCGCTAAATCTGCTTCGCCGCTGTAAATGTAAACCGGAACCTCTGCTAATTTTCTCAATTCATTTACACCACCAATGTGATCAAAATGACCATGTGTCAAAAGAATTGCTTCTAATTCCAACTGGTTCTGCTTTAATGTCTCATATAATCTCGCCCCCTGTTCCGGAGGATCCACCATAATCGTCTTTCTTGTCTCATTATTATACAACAGATAGCAGTTTGTTGCTACCTGTCCAACTACCATATGTGCAATTCTGAATTCTTTCATAATTCTCCTCATTTCTGCGCATACTGCACTAACTTCTTGTTCTCTCAATATCGATAATACCTTCTACCTGGCGCACCTTATCGATTACCTTTGTCATTTCTTCCTTATTAGCAACTTCAAAGGAAATCTCCAATGTAGCTGTATTATTTTTACTGGTTCGCACATTTAATGATATTACATCTATCATACGCTCTGTAAAAATTTTTGTAACATCCATAAGAAGACCTCTTCTGTTTTCACCATATATCTTGATTTCTGCCAGAAACTTCTCATGTGTGTTGTGAACGACAGACTGTTCCCATTCTGCATCAATCAGACGTTCTCTTTCACTGTCTTCTAAATTAATCATGTTAATGCAGTCTGTACGATGCAGGGATATTCCTCTCCCTCTCGTAACAAAACCTACGACTTCATCGCCCGGCAAAGGATTACAACATCTGGAATATCTGACATTGATATCATGCACACCCTTAATGATAATACTACTTGACGATTTCTTTCGCACCGGTCTATCCTTTGCAGCATCATTGATATTTTGAAGCACTTCTTCATTCGGAATCAGCTTCGGATGATCTTTTTCGTACAGCTCCTGAAGCTTATTTACTACCTGACCCTCCTTTAGACCTCCATGTCCAATTGCTGCCAACACAGAATCCCAGTCCTGGAAGCCATATTTACGCATCACCACTTCCATTGTAGGTTGCTTCAATATCTCAGACAATACAATAGCCTTTGTCTTACAGTATTTCACAACCAGTTCTTTACCCTTTAATATATTTTCTTCCTTAAATTCATTACGAAACCACTGGTTAATTTTATTTTTTGCTTGTGTACTCTTAACTACATTAAGCCAGTCTCTACTAGGTCCCCTTGAGTTCTGTGATGTCATAATCTCAATTCTATCACCATTCTGAATCACATAATCAATCGGCACTAACTTACCATTCACTCTGGCACCTACCATTTTATTACCGACCGCTGAATGTATGCTGTAAGCAAAGTCTATTGGGGTAGATCCATTTGGCAAATTCTTCACATCACCCGTCGGTGTGAAACAGTATACACTTTCTGAAAACAAGTCCAAATCGCTTTTCAAAAGCTTCATAAATTCCTTGTTATCAGACATTTCTCTCTGCCACTCTAGTATCTGACGTAACCAGCTTAATTTTTCTTCCTCTTGCAGCTCTACATTCTTACCGTCGCTGGCTTCTTTATATTTCCAGTGTGCAGCAATACCATATTCTGCTGTTCTATGCATTTCATAAGTACGAATCTGTATTTCAAATGGCTGACCATTAGGTCCAATCAGCGTTGTATGCAACGACTGATACATATTTGGTTTTGGCATAGCAATGTAATCTTTAAAACGACCCGGAATCGGCTTGTACATTTCATGTATAACGCCTAATGCTGCATAGCAGTCTTTTACATTTTCAACAATAATACGAACCGCAAACAAATCATAAATCTGGTCTAACGTTTTATTCTGGTTGACCATTTTTCTATATACACTAAAGAAATGTTTCACTCGTCCGTCTATCTGCGCATTCACGATACCTGCTGATTCAATGCCATCTTTTACATCATCGACAATTTCTCGCACAAATTCTTCTCTCACTGCCTTACGCAGCTTAATTTTATCAGCCAGTTCATAATACACTTCCGGCTCTAAATATTTTAACGATAAATCATCTAATTCTATTTTTATTTTCGATATACCCAGCCGTTGCGCAATTGGCGCGTAAATATCCATGGTTTCTCTGGCTTTTTCTTTCTGCTTTTCCGGCTTCATATATTTTAACGTACGCATATTGTGAAGACGGTCTGCTAATTTTATTAAAATCACACGGATATCCTTTGCCATGGCAAGGAACATCTTTCTTAAATTTTCTGCCTGAACCTCTACCTTATCTGCTTTATAAGACAATTGTCCCAATTTGGTAACACCATCTACTAACAATGCTACCTCTGCACCAAATTGCTCCGCTATTTCTTCATCTGTCATAACAGTATCTTCTACCACATCATGGAGCAATCCTGCAACAATGGTCTCTTTATCCAATTCCAAATCCGCTAATATAATAGCCACACATAACGGATGAATGATATAAGGTTCTCCAGACTTGCGTGCCTGTCCCTGATGCGCATTCGCCGCAATGGAATAAGCTTTTTCAATCATCGAAATATCATCTGATGGATGGTACTTCTTGACACTTTGAATCAGCTCATTATATAAAACATCGGGACTGGTAAAATCCTGCATCGTTTTTATATTTTCATCATTCACAGGCTTCTTGCCTTCTGTTGCTTTTTCGTTTGTTCTACGAATCACATCTTGTACTCCAGGCATAATCATCACCAACTTCACATAAAATTTATAATTCTGCTGAATATTCTTTCACATGTAATATTATAAATTCATTTGTCAAAAAAAGCAATTATATGTTACATTTTTTTATTATATAGATTTTATACTTGTATTATATTTATGTGAAAATATACGTAATAGAACACAAGAAAACATGTACCTTCTTATTTTTTCCAGATTTTGAGTATTTAAACTGCTGACAGGGCAAAATTTCATGCATTACATTTTACATTAATTTGTTTTATTTCTCGGTATATAACAAAGCGTGCATGCACGCTCTCGCGAATTCAGCTAGCTATTATGCTTGCACGCTTTGCCGCGCCGAATTTGGCACAAAGTGTATCTTCCTTTCAAATTCGTGCGCATCAAATTTTTATATACTAGGAAATTTCAGTCACTATATGACACAATGAAATGTTGTAATTTCCTAGTATATA
>JBGVMW010000009.1:0-9978 GCA_045125095.1 Lachnospiraceae bacterium | reverse complement strand
TTTAAGATTCGACACCTTAATTTTACCACAACTGGATGCTCTTTTTCTATTCACTTAACAAATGAAATGCAATAAACAGTTTAAACACAGTAACTTTGTGACTTTGAGCCGCTTTCACCGTACAACGGTGAATAATTCAGGAAAAAGTATCTTACTCAATATGCAGGCTGTAAAGTATTATAATAGTAATGCCAAAATACCTAGTGCACTATTAAATGATGCAGATGAGTTGTATGATGCAATTGTCTCAGAATTAGAAGCGACGAGTGATAGAAATGCTAAACACTGTTTAGTAAGCTATTTCCCTCCAATTGTGGTTTTATATAAAATATATGTATGCTCAAACGGAAATGGATTTTTAAGCTATTTGTCAAAAGACAGGGGCATATATATTGAAAGAATCATTAATATTTTTGAGATGTATGATAAATATAGCTTTGTATCTCATGAAATCCATCATTATATTAATGCACTTGTTACATACGGAATATCAGAATTTAATGTGGAAAATAAAGAGAATGCGGTTTTCTACTTAAAGAAGACCATTGCTAAATATGATTATTATAAAAAGCAGCCGTACTATAGAGACTTAATAGAAATTAATGGGGATATATGTAATGCTTATTATTCATTAGCCTTACATTATGGGGGCATAGGTGCAGAAAAAGAGATGAAGAAAAATCTTAAAGAGGCTCAAGCCATATATAGAAAATACCCTGCATTAAAGAAGATGTTTTCAATGGCACCAGGAATGTGCGCGCATTTAGAGGGACGTTCTGCGGATACTGTCCAAATTAAAAAAGTCAAAATTGGTAGGAATGATCCATGTCCTTGCGGTTCTGGGAAAAAATACAAGCATTGTTGTGGAAAATGATTCGAAATAGATGCAAGAAATATGTTGTCTACATTGTGTCTACATCGTGTCTACATATTGTCTACATGATGGGAGTTTTAATCCGTTTTTCCGTGTGGTATATTTACAATGGACAATTTGAGAGGTACAGAAAAGTGCTTCTCAAAGAGTCCATTTTCTTTTGCAAAAGAATAGAGCAGATGAGCGTCAGCTTGAGACCAATAGGTTTTGAGTCTGGCGTTTTTTTAGTGCTCTGATTCATGAAGCAGCGGATGACGATTCAAAGCTTCCAACTATATTAAAAAGAAAGAAATCTTCATCAAGGATCCGGTTGAGGATTATGAGGATTCAAAATGGATTACGAAAATTTCAAAGAGAGCTTTACAGAAGCATTACAGGAAGACCTTTATGGAAAGGGAATTGAGGCTAGATTCGATACAAAGTCGGTCGAGAAGCTTAACAACGAGGGCTATGATGCGGTAACAGTAACACCTTCTGATTCCAATATCGGAGTCACATTAAATGTTGAAGCTTTTTATAATGCTCACGAAGATGGCGCTTCAATGGATGAGGTTGTTGCAAAGGCATCAGATACTGTTATCAGAGGCTTTGATAATCAGCCTTCAATTGATGTAGCTTCCCTTACTGATTACGACCAGATGAAAGACAAGCTTATCATGGAAGTTGTTTCTACAGAAGCAAATGCAGAGATGCTTGCTAATGTGCCTCATAAGGAAATGGAGGACATGTCAGTTGTTTATCGCTTTGTTATTGATTCCAATGATGATGGCAGAGCAACAATCTTGGCTACCAACAATATGCTTGAGGCAATGGGTGTTACTCCAGAGCAGCTTCATGAGGATGCACTTCAGAACGCTCCAGAACTTAAGCCAGCAGTAATCTCAGGAATGAGTGAGATTATGGCTGAAATGATGGGAATGTCTCCTGAAGAGATGGCTATGATGGGAATGCCTACAGATCCTGCTGATGAGCAGATGTATGTGGCTACTGTTCCAGATAAGATTCATGGCGCAGGTGTACTTGCGTACCAGGATTTCATGGACCAGGCAGCTGAAAGAGTTGGTGGTTCCTTCTACATCTTGCCTTCAAGCCTTCATGAGGTGCTTTTAGTTCCTGATAATGGTCAGATGAACTTACAGGACCTTGAGGCAATGGTAAGAGAGGTAAATGCTACACAGGTTGCTCCTGAAGATAAGCTTACCGATAACGTATATCACTATGATGCAGAGGCTAAGGTTTTTGAACTTGGTGAGAAGTTCGTTGAGCGTGAAGCTGCTAAGGATTCTGTAGAGAAGTCCGAGGAAAAATCTTCTGTACTTGGTGATCTTAAAGCCAAGAAGGAAGAGGTTGCTAAGCAGCCAAAGAAGGATGCCGTAGATAAGGCAGTAAATAAGAATAAGGGTGGCGATGCCATCTAGTAATTTGGGAAGCGTCAGCTGGGGGAGAAGTCCTCCAGTTTGGCGCTTCTTTCATTTGGAGGTAATTACAGTGTCAAAAACAACTAAGAAAAAGCAAAAAGCTATTCACGTATCAAATAGGATGCTTACTCAGATTCCTACTGAAGGTGAAGCTAAACTGGTTATGCCAGTTAACTGCAAGAATCCTTGCTGTTATGGTTTTGGAAGACCGTTTTGCTTTCCTTGCTATCAGGATATGGTTAAGGAACAGAGAGAAAAGAGAAGGCGATGATGGACTTCGAGTATTTTTATGGAGATCAGCCGGAATTCTTTACATTCTATAGAACACCAAAAATTTTTTATATGGATAAGAAATATAAATCGTTGTCGTCAGATGCAAAGATTCTGTATGGAATCATGCTTGATCGAATGAGTCTTTCTGCAAAGAATAATTGGTGCGACGATGATGGAAAAATTTATATCTACATGACTATTGATAGTGTGGAGGAAATGGTGGGATGTGCCAGACAAAAAGCAGTGGCTCTTGTAAAGGAACTAGACGATTTTGGTCTAATTGAAAAAAAGAGATGTGGGATGTGTAAACCCACGAAGATATATGTGATGAACATAGTTGGACAATGACAATTGGGAATTACTATCAGGTCATGTACAACAACAAACATGTAAATGGACTCGTTTAGTATATGGCTATTTTAATGGAGGAAACAGCGTGAATAAAATAAATGTATCTATTGAGTTAGATCCGATTAATGATGGAATAACTAATTTTGAAGAGCTAATTGAGGTAGAAGATGTAAGAGGTGTGGTGGTAGCAACTACAGGTAAATGGAGACCTATTAGTGGGGATGATATTACTGAAATCTTCGACAGGTTGCAAATGAACAGCGAAGCGGTTGTGCTCGGGGATTATCTTGGCTGCATAAATAATGAGAAGTCATTCAATATTTCAGGTGAGAGATATTTTGTCGGAAGTGTTGTGATGTTCAAGTGTGCAGGTCAATGTTCACCAATCTCACCTCTAACTAAGGTAGATATTAATCAGATGGTTAAAACCTTAAGAAATCGTCTTGTACAGATTACCTTTAATGGACAGGCCGTGACAGCCTTACCACTGGATTAGGAGGCAATTATGAGTAGAACAATACCAAGAGCTTACGTTACAGCCGCGTGGAGCAAGAATAGAGTAGAAGCAGAAGATGAAGCCAGGAAGTATTGTAGCGAGCTTGTAAAAGCCGGATATTTACCGCTATGTCCTATACTGGCATTTAGTGGGATTATCAGTGAAGATGATCCGGATGGCGATAAAAAGCGAAGAGAAATGTCAGAGGATTTATTAAAGCGAGCAAGATTTCTGGTCATCTGTGGCAAGAAAACAAATGAAGATGTAAAAGAGGATATTTCTATAGCAAAGAGGGCTAAGGTCATACCAACCACACTTGAAGGTGTTCTGGCATGTCAGTAGCTCTTTTTCAGTGAAGGAAAGGAGGCCTGATTTTGCACGAGGAAGTATCAGATAAGACAGTCAATCTAGCTGTCAGAACTGGCAAGGTTACTGTGAGGACACTGGTGCAGGCTTTGAAAGCTTACATTAGACATCGCAGGAACAAGAGTGCCAAAAAAGAAGTAAAAAAGAATACTCCTGTCAAAGGCAAGCAGTCCGTGAAGGAGCTAATTAAGCAGGGGCAGGGAGTATCAAGTGCTGAGATTGGTGATGAGGGTATCAAGGACTTTAAGAAGATTGCAAATAAATATGGAGTGGATTTTGCCATTGTAAAAGATAAGGCAGTTGAGCCTCCGGTTTACACAGTATTCTTTAAGGCTAAAGATGCAGATGCCATTACTCAGGTGTTAAAGGAATATTCTGCAAAGCAGATCAAGCGCAAAGAGGCTGCTAAGAAGCCAAGCGTGCTGCAGAAATTAAAGAAATTCAAGGAAATTGTGGCAAAGACACCACGAAAGGAAAAGGAGAAAAAGAAGGAGCACGAGCGATGACAAAGAACATTAAAAAACTGGTAATCCTCAATATTCCTTATGTCCTGGTGGGACTTGTCTGTACGAATTTAGGTGAAGCCTGGAGAATTGCTCAGGGAAGTAATGCATCTGAAAAGGTGCAGTCACTGATTCTTGATGGAGCATTTGGAGTAGCATTTGCCAATCCTATGCCAAGCTTTATTCCATTTGATTTGCTCATTGGAGCATTATGCGGAGGCGCATTCAGATTAGCAGTGTATCTCAAAGGCAAGAATGCCAAGAAGTACAGACATAATCAGGAATACGGCTCAGCCAGGTGGGGGACGCATGCGGACATAGAGCCATTTGAGGATCCTGAATTTAAGAACAATATCATTCTTTCTCAGACGGAGAGGATGACAATGAATGGAAGGCCTAAGCTTCCAAAGAATGCACGAAACAAGAACGTGCTGGTGGTAGGTGGATCTGGTTCAGGTAAGACAAGATTCTTTATTAAACCAAACATGTTGCAGCTCCATAGTTCATATGTTCTGACTGACCCGAAGGGCACGGTCATCAATGAAATTGGAAACGTGTTTGTGAGGGAAAATTACCGGATTAAGATTTTCAATACCATCAATTTTAAGAAGTCGATGCACTACAATCCCTTCGCATATATTCATTCAGAAAAGGACATCTTAAAGCTTGTTACAACTCTGATTGCAAATACAAAAGGCGAGGGAAAAGGCGGAGACGATTTCTGGCTGAAAGCCGAAACACTGCTGTATCAGGCTTTGATTGGATATATTCATTATGAAGCTCCGGAGGAGGAGCAGAACTTCTCAACACTTCTTGAGATGATCAATTCCATGGAAGTACGAGAGGACGATGAAGAGTTTAAGAACGCAGTAGATATGCTGTTTGATGAGCTTGAAGAGAGAAGCCCTGATCACTTCGCAGTAAGACAATATAAAAAGTACAAATTAGCTGCAGGAAAGACTGCTAAATCAATCCTGGTCTCATGTGGTGCCAGACTAGCTCCATTTGATATTGCAGAGCTTAGAGAGATAACAAAGTATGATGAGCTGGAGCTTGATACTCTGGGAGATAAGAAGACAGCATTATTTCTTATCATGTCTGATACGGATGCTACATTTAACTTCCTGATTTCCATGGTTTACACACAGCTTTTTAACTTGCTCTGTGAAAAAGCGGATGATGTTTATGGTGGAAGATTGCCGGTACATGTTAGATGTCTTGTAGACGAGGCGGCTAACATCGGACAGATTCCAAACCTGGAAAAGCTTATGGCAACAATCCGATCAAGAGAGATATCTGCAGCATTGGTGTTGCAGGCAAAGTCGCAGCTTAAGGCTATTTATAAGGATAATGCTGACACAATCATAGGCAACTGTGACAGTCAGATTTTCCTTGGTGGCTCGGAACAGACAACCCTTAAGGATCTCAACGCAACTCTGGGTAAAGAGACAATTGATATGTATAACACAGGAGAAAGCAGGGGTAATAATCCAAGCTACAGTTTGAATTATCAAAAGCTAGGTCATGACCTTATGAGCATTGATGAGCTTGCCGTTATGGACGGTTCAAAGTGCATTGTCCAGGTGAGAGGTGTGAGACCTTTCCTGTCGGATAAATATGATCTGACGCAGCATCCTAATTATAAGTACACAGCGGATGCAGATAAGAAATACTGGTTTGACATTGAGAAGTTTTTGAAACACGAGGTCAAACTAAGAGCTGATGACGAGTATGAGGTCATCGATGTAACTGAATAATGTGAGAGTAGAAGCCCTTTGATAGAGGGCTTTTATTCATGACAATAACATTTCTCGCGAAGCGTGAAATTTATTATTTATGCCCAAAACCAGGCCATAGAGCTGTGAGGGCAGATACGGCCGTATTACTTCGGATTAGTCGACGGGTCCGGAGATGTAACTAATAAACGCCTCTATGGTCGAGGCAAAAGGAATATGTGCGAGTAGCGATGAAAATGCTGTGCTTGCACGAGCATTTGAGGAGCACCGCGACAACCCGAATTTATTCGGGTGTATATCACGAAAAATTATTTTGGAGGAATTGAATTATGGCATTTTTTCAGAGTGCAGTAGGCACATTACAGACATTAGTAGTAGCTCTTGGAGCAGGTCTTGGAATCTGGGGAGCAATCAACCTTATGGAAGGTTACGGAAATGATAACCGTGTGACACGTTTCTAAGGAAAAAAGTTGGTCTCGCTAGTGAGGGTAACACAATAAACTTAGAGACTAGGTCGAAAAGCTTAAAAGCTTGAAAAACCTAGGATAACTGATATTCCGAGTTGTGGAATGATAGGGTAACGCCTTGAAACGCACCTCTAATACTCCGAATGGCAGAGGGAATGCAACGCCCCTCCCCAAAAGTTGTTATAGAGCTCGGTGAAGTCGGCAGAGAGTAGCCGTAAATACAGTTCTCAGACTGTATACGAAAGCTGTCCAGAGGTGGATGGTGCTACCTATATGCCGGGGGTCGGATATCTATGGTCAGTATGTGTGAAGAACACTGACGAATCTCTGAATGTACGAGTCTAAACGTTAATACTGTCGAAAGGCAGTACACCTTAAATGGTGGTGTCTGTGGGTAAGTAAAATTGGTTGTTATGAAAGCCCATGCATCGTTACAGGCGGTGCGGTAATGCATGACTAGGCACAGGCTTAGAGGAGAGACCTAAGGATATCCTATGATAGGAATATCGGAACGTGGAAAGCTGAGAACGTGGAGGCTGTTGCAAGCCAATGATGCGTTGAATAGGAATACCTTCGTGAGAGGGCAATAACTATTCTTAATCTCAGTGAGAGTAGTGGCACAGTACCGAAGAAGCCGTGAATAAGTAAGCGGTGGAGGGATAGCCACAAGTCGAATTCAGTAATTAAAAATGAAAATGTAACAAACACAGCTTCGAGTAAGACAAAGAAAATCCAAACCGAAAGGAGAGGGTGCCTGTGTTGACTTCGGAGCAGCAAGCAAAGAAAACTAAACAAAGAAAACTCCGTAATGCTGAATATTACGACATGGAGAGTATCTTTGATGGACTGTATGCAGATAGTAAAAAGGGAAAACCCTTTTTCCATCTCATGGAAATAATCGAGAGCGAGGAAAACATTAAGCTTGCATATAGGACAATAAAGAAAAATTCAGGAAGTGATACAGCTGGAGTAGATAAGCGTACTATAAAAGACCTTGCAAAACTTAGTGAGGAACAGTACGTAAAGTTAATACGGAAACAGTTCAGCAATTATCATCCACGACCTGTGAAGCGAGTGGAGATACCAAAGCCTAATGGAAAAATGAGACCGTTGGGGATACCTACAATGGTAGATAGGGTGGTTCAGCAGTGTGTACTGCAGGTGCTAGAGCCCATCTGTGAAGCGAAATTCAGTGAAAACTCAAATGGTTTTCGACCTAATCGTTCAGCAGAAACAGCTATAGCGCAGTGCATGAGACTTATACAAGTACAGCACCTATATCATGTAGTAGACCTTGATATCAAAGGGTTCTTTGATAACATCAATCATACTAAACTCATACGTCAGATTTGGACGTTAGGTATCAGAGATAAGAAACTTTTATGCATCATTAAAGAAATGCTGAAAGCCCCTGTGGTGCTACCTAATGGTGAGGTGACACACCCCACCAAAGGAACACCACAGGGAGGAATCCTTTCGCCGTTACTTGCTAACATAGTTTTAAACGAGTTGGATTGGTGGATAGCTTCACAATGGGAGCAGATGCCAACAAAAACAAAATTTAAGACTAGAAATAACTCGCAAGGAACGGAGATTAAGAGTCATGTTTATAGGGCTCTTAGAGGAAGTAGATTAAAAGAGATGCACGCTGTAAGATACGCAGATGATTTTAAAATCTTCTGTGCATCACATGAGGAAGCTGTCAGAGCCTACAAAGCCACTGAGCAATGGCTCAAAGACAGACTTGGACTAGATATTAGTCCAGACAAATCCAAGGTAGTTAATCTTAAAAGGCAATATTCTGAATTTCTTGGTTTTAAGCTGAAAGTCCGTAATAAGGGTAAGAAATATGTTGTAAGGTCACATATAAGTGACAAAGCTTATAAATCAGCACATGCAAAGCTATCCAAAGAAGTTCATGATTTAGAGCACGTCCCAAATGAGGATGCTCAATTCATGCAATTACAACGCTATAATTCAGTGGTTGCAGGACTTCATGAATACTACTGTATTGCAACGGATATAGTGGATGATTTTGGACGGCTAGCGTTTAGCATAAACAAACAGCTGAGAAATAGGCTCAGAAAGGACATATCGAAAAAGGGACATCTTAGAAATGGTTTCATAAAAGAAAAATATGGAGACAGCAAACAGATAAGGTTTCTTAGGGGCAGACCGATAGTTCCTATTGGTTATGCTAGACCTAGAAATGCCCAACACAAAAGGAAAGCAATAAATAAGTATACAGCAGATGGCAGAAAGTTTATAAATGGTACAATAAAAATGTACAAAAAATCTAAAATAAAAATGTACAACTGATATACTGTTACCATGGAGGTATACAGTATGATCTTAACAAGCAATGTTATTACAAATTTAGAAATTAATTCATTGGAGGACTTATACAAATTGAAAACACTTGTAGAAAATTCTTCACTTAATATCAACAAAAGTCAGATTGCCAGAGAACTGGGGGTGGATAGAAGAACGGTTGACAAATATATTAATGGATTTCAAAAATTGAAAAAAAGAAAAAAAGCATCTCGTTTAGATAAATATTATGACATCATACAAGAGCTGCTTTCAAATGAGAATTCACAGGTTTTTTATTATAAGAGAGTTTTATGGCAGTATCTGGTAGATAACCATGGATTAAATGAATGTAAATATTCCAATTTTTGCCATTATATTAACTCACACGAAGAGTTTGCAGCTTATTTCAAACGCAAAAGACCTAATTCTACAGACAAACCTGTCATACGATTTGAAACACCGGAGGGAAAACAGGCACAGCTCGACTGGAAAGAAAATATCCCCTTTGTTTTAAAAACAGGAGAAACCATCAGCATCAATGTTCTTGTTCTATTGCTCTCTTATTCACGGTTCCGTGTATACCGATTATCTTTAAGCAAAACACAGGAGGTTCTGTTTTCACTTCTAAATGATGCATTAGAGACATTTGGTGGCGTTCCTGAGGAAATTGTTACTGACAACATGAAGACAGTTATGGATCAGCCAAGAATAAGCGATTCGGAAGGTAAAATTAATAACAGTTTTGAGCAGTTTGCAAAGGATTATGGCTTTCAGGTCAGACCATGTATTGCGGGAAGACCTCAGACAAAGGCAAAAGTAGAAGCACCGATGAAGATACTTGATGAAATCCGTGCTTATAACGGACGGCTTGATTATACGGAATTGTGTGAGCTTGTGGAACGCATCAACAATCGTATCAACAGTCAGGTTAATCAGGGAACAGGAAGAATTCCATTGTTATATTTTGAAAAAGAAAAAGCTTTCTTAAATCCCCTTCCTGCAGAAGAAATAAGAAAGCATTATCGGATTGCCACACACCATTGCAAGGTAAATCCATCCAGTATGATAACATACAAAAATTCCCAGTATTCCGTACCCCCGGAATACATTGGAAAGGAGATGAAGATACAGGTATATGACAACTACATACATGTTTATCATAACACAACTCTTGTGACATT
>JBGVMW010000008.1:0-9319 GCA_045125095.1 Lachnospiraceae bacterium | reverse complement strand
TAAGATTCGACACCTTAATTTTACCACAACTGGATGCTCTTTTTCTATTCACTTAACAAATGAAATGCAATAAACAGTTTAAACACAGTAACTTTGTGACTTTGAGCCGCTTTCACCGTACAACGGTGAATAATTCAGGCTTATAGATAAATATAATTATGTAATTGCTTCCGGTGGAACAGCAGGTTATGTGGGAATATCTCTGAAAGAAGATAGTCAATATCAGCTGGAGTACATACATGCATGGTTATCACATCCATGGACAGACTGGTATTTACAATCAATTGGTAGTGATTTTGAAGGTGGCTTTATAGCAAGAGGAACATACACATTGCCAATGGTTCCTTTTATCAAGCTGGATTTTTCGGATAAAAAGCAAAAGGAATTATACGACCAAGTCGTATCTAATACAATGCGAATTAGTGAATTAAACGAAGAATTGTTAAGTAAGAAGGATAAAGCGACACAGAATGTGTTAGAAAAGGAAAAGAATAGGCTGATAAAAAAGAATGAGGAAATGATAACTAGAGTTTATCAGCAGAATTTTTAGGTGATCATATGAAGTTAAAAGAAGATAGCTCAGTACAGAAGCTTAGAGGTGCCTATTATACTCCATTGCCATTAGCAGAGATGATGGTTAAGCTGTTTGCAAACAGAACAGATTGTAAGAATGTTTTGGAACCAAGCTGTGGAGATGGTGTGTTTTTGGATGCATTAATAAAAGCTGATTGTATTAAACAGTATGCGGGTATAGATGCTGTTGAAATTGACGGAGTAGAGGCAAAAAAAGTCGAAGGAAGAATGAAATCCTATAAAAATGTTAAAGTGATAAATGAGGATTTTTTTGACTTTTATAAAGCTAATAGGGAGTCTGTTCAATACGATTTGATATTAGGAAACCCTCCGTATATCAGGTATCAATATTTGGAAGAACATCAGAGAGAGTTAATGTCTGATATATTGACATCTCAAGGAATGAAGGCCAATAAACTCGTAAATACATGGGTTGGTTTTATTGTTTCCTGTGTAAATATGTTGAGTAACAATGGTAAAATAGCGTTTGTAATTCCGGCTGAAATCATGCAGGTTGCATATGCAGAAGATTTGAGACTTTTTTTGGCAAATAATCTTTCGAAAATTACGCTTATTACATTTGAGGAACTTGTATTCCCTGATATAGAGCAGGAAATCGTTGTTTTTATTGGTGAAAAAGGTGATGAAGAAAAAGGTATCCGTATTGTAGAATTGAATAACTTAGAAGACTTAGAGTCATTTGATATTGAAGCTAATGGATTTCAAAAGTTACAGCATGTACATGAAAAATGGACAAAGTATTTTACCAATGTTGAAGAAAATCTCTTGGTTAAGCAAATAAGAGAAGACAAGCGTTTTCAGAAGTTGTCAGATATTGCATTAATCAATGTTGGAATTACAACAGGTAATAATAAGTATTTTTCGGTGGAACGAAAAACTGTAGAAAAGTATCAGATGCAAGATGTTGTAAGACCGTTAATTGGGAGAAGTTCTCATGCAAATAGCGTCTATTTTAAACACGAAGACTGGATGCAGAATGTAAATAAAAGTAAAGCTGCTTACTTAATTGATTTTCCGGATGTTGAATACAAGGATTATCCTAAAAAACACAAGGAATATATTAAGATGGGTGAAAAGAATGGTGAGAATAAGGGATATAAATGTTCTATCAGAGACAGATGGTATCGAATTCCATCCATATGGGTGCCAGACGCATTCTTTTTACGCAGAAACAATTTGTACCCTAAATTTGTTTTGAATCAGTGCGAGGCAGTATCTACTGACACAATGCATAGAATCAAATTTAATGAAGGCATTGAACCAGAGCGAGCCATTTTATCTTATTATAATAGTATTTCTTTTGCATTCACTGAACTTTGTGGAAGAAGCTATGGTGGAGGAGTGTTAGAAATTCTTCCGGGGGAAGTGGGAAATATTTTTGTTCCTAAGTTGGATATGGTTCCTATTGAAGAAATACGAGAACTGTTGGGGCAAATTGATTCAATTGTAAGGAATAACCAAAATATTGAAGATGCACTAGATATAGTGGACAAGAAGATATTAGTAGATACTCTTGGCTTCGAACAGAAAGTATGTGCAGATGCAAGGAGTATTTGGAAGAAGCTACAACGAAGACGATTGAACAGAGGATGATTCGAATTACAAGCGTCGATTTATGGTGATAAAATAAACAAGAGAGAAGGTAGAGAATATGTATCTTTCAAAAGAAGAGATAAGGTTATTAGATGATGTAATAAAATATTTCGAGGTCGGATTTAGGACATATATAGCCGAAAATATAATATCGAAATATCCTACTAAAGAGTTGTATGAAAGTGCAATTCAAACTAAGAAAACTAATTACAAAGGTGAAGATATTATTTTGAGCGGAAAAATTAGCTCTAATCTTGAACAATTATCAAAAAGTGCCAAGGTGAATAGTATATATACATTGCTGACGGAAACTAAAGATGTTTGTGATAATAAAACTGATTTGCAGATTAAGGAAGAAAAATCGAATTGCTTTTTAATCATTTCTGAATTGATATCACTTACATACATTTTCGGAACAGATGTGTTTTCTGATTTGTTACAAGCTTTTAAAACGAGAGAAGAATATATGTATCTTGCAGAAGAGTATAGGGTGGTTAGAAATAATATCGAACATCCAGGAGCTAATATAAGCACATTTTTTTATTATGAGGTGAATCGATTTATTGTTAAAGCATTGAAATGCATAGATGATGATTTTTTTTGGTATAGTTCCAAAGAAGAACTAAAGAAGAAACTTGATAGCTTGACTACTTCAGTGAATAATGCAATACATATAATTAATAATCTTGCAAATTTACCAAAACAAAAATACAAATTTGTATGTAGAACAAAAGAAACAGAATTAATTAAAACATATCTCCAAGGGAATGAGTTGGGCATGGGAAGAATGCATTATGTTTTGATAAGTGGTTTTGGAGGAATGGGAAAAACTGCATTAATAACTGAAGTTATAATGCAAATGATTCAGGACTATAATAATGGATGCGTAAGCAGGCTAAGCAGTATGAAGCACAAATCGGAAAACTTACTGCTCAATACGAGTGGATGAAAAAAAATCTGGAATCTAATTTCCATCGAGATGAAAGAATCTCCATGGTTGATTTTAATGCCCCTGTTTTTTCAATATCCATTCAGGCTGAAATGCTGAGTCTGAACCGCACTTCTCTGTATTATAAGCCGCGCCCTTCTTCTGAATGGGATCTGCAGCTTAACCGACTGATTGATATAACCTACACAAAGCATCCTGAATTTGGATATCGCCGTATCACTGCATGGTTGGACAGTTATTATGGTTTTCATGTAGATAAAAAAACAGTGCTTTCCAGAATGCAAGAAATGGGGATACAAGCCGTTTATCCCAGACAGAACACCAGTAAAGCGAATCCTGCGAATAAGGTATATCCCTATCTTCTCAACGGGATAAAGCCTGCCTTTCCGGATCATATTTGGAGTATTGATATTACTTATATTCCAATACAGAAGAGCTGGCTTTATCTCACTGCCATTATAGACTGGTATTCCCGATATGTCCTGGCATGGGAGATAGCTGACACTCTGGAAATCAAATTTGTTCTGGATACTTGCAAAAAGGCACTTGGTGGCTCTGTGCCCGAAATCATGAACAGTGATCAGGGAAGCCATTTTACCAGCCCCAGATATACAGAACTCTTTCTGGAGGCAGGTTCCAAAGTCAGTATGGATCACCGGGGACGTGCATATGACAATATCTTCATAGAACGGTTTTGGCGAAGCCTGAAGTATGAAGATATTTATCTAAAAGATTACAGTTATCCCCGGGAAGCCCGAAAAGGGATCCGGGAATATATGGAGTTTTATAATAACGAACGCCCACACCAAAGTCTGGGGTATAAAACCCCCAGCCAAATTTATCATGAAGGGAAAGATCGTTCTTTCCATTCGTGATTTTACTTGAGAATAATCAATGTATCAAGGATGTAGGCACACCGCACTGTGGCAAGTCCTTGACACATTGCTTATCCCCAAGTCTCTTGCAAACAAGTAAAGAAAGGGATAATATATACTAAATAGATTCAAGAACATATGTTTAGCAGCTAACGATAACTTTATCAAAAAACTGTCTTGACAAAGTGGGGCACTTTAGATGTGGTAAATGCGGAAGATTCATTAGCACATTAGTAATATTTTGTTCAAAAGAAAAAACTATTAGAAGATATACCGTAAGAAAGTATTTAGATTTTAATATAGCAAAACCGAGGCATTATCCTCGGCTTGAGCTTCTCATTTTATATGGAAAAATCAAAGAGCTAATATTATAATTTTTTCCCGCAATTTGGACAATGCTTTATATTTAATGGTCTCCACGGAATCATGGCACCGCATTGTGGGCATCTGTAAAATATAATTCTTATTAAAAATCCAATAATAATAATTACAATGCCCAAAATTGTACCAACATTAATTTCAGATTGAAAACATATTATTGATATACCGAACAATACAATACCAAGTAATATAAAAACATACCCCATTAGGTTTGCTGCCTTATATCTCATAGAGTATCTCCTAATCAATCATTGCTGGAATATCTGGATTTAGTAACTTAATGGTTTTTACTGTTTTTCCTTCTATTCCTTTGATAACGACTTTAGAAACCTTTGCATCTGTATATACACTTCCTAAATAACCATTAACTGCTTGTGCTGTACTATTATAATTGGTTGGCGTAGCCGTTCCACTATATGTTTTTGTCACAGATGAGGCAATCGCACCATTTGTACCATATGTTAATGTTGGTGTTACAACTGTTACGCTTGAGGAAGCTTTTCCATACTGAGCTCCTTGTATCCACATACCTGTTGTTGGAGATTTAATGTAAACAAAAACACATGTTTCTGCTACATTCCATGTATAAGATGAACTAATATTCTTAATAGTGCTAGTGGAAGATAAATTGCTAACTAAACTGCTTAATGCCCCGTATACGGTCTGTACCGCGCTAATGGTATTAGATGCTAATCCAGCCGCTGCTTGTACTGTAATGTTGATAAAACTCATCGCATTTGCTTTTGCTGAAGCTGAGTTTTTAACTGCTGTAATCCCAGTCATATATAACTCACTGCTTGATGTCGGAGTTGCATACACACGCATTATATCATATTTTTTTCCGCCCGTTGAGTAAGTACTATATACCGTTTCAAAAGTTGCACCACTACGGGATATTTGCGTATTTTCTTCTCCTGTCAGAGCATTTAGTTCCTCCAAACTTATCATGCTCATTCCATTTTCGTAGAGTTCATCTGAGATTTGATTTACTGCATCATAGTCTTCCAATAAATAAGCTTGATTTCGATCTTCCACTAGCTGATCTATATCACTGACCGATAGTGTACTATATGAGCTTCTTGCAATCCTATTTTTTAAGACCACTTCTGTTTCACTAACTGGTTCTGCCGCCGATACTGGAATCGCAACTGATAAGACTAATGCTACCGCCATAAACATAGTAATGATTTTCTTCATTTAAAGTACCTCCTCAATCGAATATATGCTCTTATAATTTTTCTATGTGCATATTATAAATAAAGAAAGAAACAATTTGCTATCATTATTGTATAAATTATTTGTAAACTAGCAGAAAAAAATAATAGAAAACTACATCAAATAGAAATTAAATAGTATTTATCGTATCTTAAAATTAAAGGCTGTGATACTTCACCGCCCTTAAATTATGTTATTTATTAGTAATACCTGAATTCCTGCTTGTAAAAAACTGAGTTTCACGGATTCAGGTATGAATTTAAAAGATTAAAGTCTGGGTTTGTGTTTGTTCTACTAATATCTGAATATCCTAAGTGTTCCGAACCAATCTTCAAATCAATACCATGATTAACAAGTATAGTTGCATTCGTATGTCTAAGTTTGTGAAATGTTATGTTTCTGACAATTCGCTACATTGTTGGCGTTTCGCAATTATCTATTAAGCAACAATATAAAGGGTGTGTCTAGGTTTTAAATTATTGAAACAGGAGAAAAAACAACACAAAGATTGTGCGGATTGAATCTTCGAAAAAAATAAATTTAATAATATATGGCAAAAGTGCATAAAAAAGGAATTTTGAATTGTTAAAATGGATGAAAGTAATGATAAAATTTCAAAAAAACTTGTAAAAACTGTCGAAAAATACTATTATAGAGAAAGTGTGAAATCTAAGTGAATTCTGAGTGAATTCCAGGAAAAAACGAAGACACAAAACTGGAAGGGAGGGTGATAATTAAAATCAAAAGTTCGAAAAATTCTAAACATGGGGGAGTTAGGGGTTTTTAGATACTTTAGATAGAAGAGATAAGGAGTAAAATTGACATGATTAAGAAAAAAGGTGTCTTTACTAAATCACTGGCATTTTCTATGGCACTAGCAATGACAGTTACCAATCTACCTGCTAATCTTTTTAGTAGCGTAACTGACAGTGATTTAGAAGCATTGTCAAACGTAAGTGCAGCAAGCACAGAGTACGGACTGGCAGATGATATTGACGATGGTGTGATTCTTCACGCATGGAACTGGAGTTTTGACCAGATTAAGGCAGAGTTGCCAAAGATTGCAGCTGCTGGATTTACATCAATCCAGACATCACCTGCACAGCCGAACAAGGATGGTAACAGTGTATCTAAAACGAGTCAATGGTGGAAGTTCTATCAGCCAACAGATTTTACAATCGGTAACAAGTTAGGTACCAAAACAGACCTTACCGAATTATGTAAAGAAGCTGATAAGTATGGAATCAAAATTATCGTAGACGTAGTAGCGAACCATCTGGCAAATAACACGGGAAAAGAGGGAAATTCTGCATCTGACCGTAGTACGCAGATTCCTGACTGGATTAGAAATAATAATAATTTCTGGCACAGTGATAATTTTTCGGGTTCTAGTGATGGTAACAGATATCAGATGACTCGCGGTCCAATTGGCATGCCGGACTTAAACACTGCAAATAGTGAATTGCAGGATTATATTATTAAATATTTGAATGATTTACAGGATTGCGGTGTAGATGGTTTCCGTTTTGATGCTGCTAAGCACATTGAGACACCAAGTGATACAGGTTTTTCCAGCAAGTTCTGGTCGAAAGTGAAATCAGCAACACAGGCAAAGGATTCAGATGTATTCTTATATGGTGAGATTTTGAATACAGCAGGCCCGGGTGGTTACAGTGATGTTCAGAAATATACACCATACATTAAAGTTACAAATAACTTATATGGACATAGCATACAGTCTTCTGTAGGAAACTGGAACGCTGGTTATGCAAAGACATTAAGTGGTTATAACTCAAATGGACAAAATATTTTCGGAACCAACGGAAATGAATGGGTACTCTGGAATGAATCCCATGATACATATGCTGGTGACTATGGCGATAAGACTAACGGCTATTCGGATGAACAGATGACAATGGCATGGTGTGCAGTTGCTGCAAGATATTCTACAGCACTTTACTATGTACGTCCAACAGGTGATAGCAATTGGGGTTCAAGTGCACTTGGCTCTCATAAGATGACATATACAGATGAGCGAATTGGTGCAATGAACAGATTCCATAACTATTTTGCAGACCAGAAAGAATATGCATCTACATCGGATAACGTTCTTGTTGTTGAAAGAGGTACAACTGGTGTTGCTCTTATCAACTACAACCGTGGTTCTAAACAGGTTAGCATTAAGATGAACCGCATGGTAGATGGTACATATAAAGATCAGATATCTGGAAATACATTTACAGTAAGTAATGGAGTATTAACTGGTAAAATTGGTTCCGGCGGTGTCGCAGCTATTTATAATGCAAAACCGGTTGCTACAGAACCAAACGCTACCATTAGCAAAGAGGGCGGTAACTTCAGTACAGATACATTAGAACTTACTGTTGGTTTAAAGAATGCAACAAGCGGAACATATCAGATTGGAAATGGTTCTGTTAAGACATTTACATCTTCGAAGACAATAACAATCGGAGCTGATATGTCTTATGGTGACAGCGTAACGGTTAAGCTGACTGCAACAGATGGAAAAAATAATTATTCTAAGTCATATACCTTCACCAAGGTAGAGCAGACTGGAAATGTTGCATATTTATCCTTGCCATCCGGATGGGGTAGCCCGGTATACTGTTATGCATATGACTCTGCAACAGGAAAGATTAATAATGGCACATGGCCGGGACAGAAGATGAAAAAAGATTCCGAAACTGGTTATTATGTGTATGAAGTTCCGGAGAATATTGAAAAGCCAAGAGTTATTTTCTACAACTCAGATTCCAACAGAACTCCTGGAAGTATGGAAGATGGATATCTTCTTGAAGAAGAAGGATCATATCTATACAAGGATGGTAAATGGAGCCAGTACACAGCTCCTGTGTCAAACGGAACTGTTACTGTAAAATATGTAGACGAAAATGGAAATGCAATTGCATCTGCAGAAAAATTAACAGGTAAAGTTGGAACATCTTATTCCACATCAGCAGTAACTGTTGCTGGTTATACATTAAGCAAGACACCATCTAATGCCAAAGGAACTTACACAAAGGAAAGTATTACTGTAACTTATGTTTATACAAAAGAGGTAGATAATACTCCAAAAGTAACAACATCCTTAGCAGATGGTTCTACATTTAAATCAGAATCAGAGGTTATTACATTATATCTTGAAAATGCGGATAGTGGTGTATATTGTGTAGATGATGGTCCGGTAAGAACTTTCACAGATTCAGAAGTAGGGGTTGAAATCGGAAGAGGTAAGATTGCAGATTCTACTGTTACCGTAAAGGCGACAGCGGTAAAAGATGGTACATCAACGGAATATACATTTACATATTATAAAGAATTCAACGGAACCGTAGATGTAAGAAGTACAATGGACATTGATTGCGCATCTATAGAAGCAGCAGCATCGGCTGGCAGTACATTTGCAAGTAACTATTATAAGACAAACGCAACAGGAACAGGTTCTGAAAAGACAATTAAGTCTGCATCTGACTGGTCAGCATCTGATATGATTGCACAGGGTGTTGCAAACGATGATAGTAACGTGTTTAAAGGACCACATGAATACCCAGTATATGATGAATATGCATTATATGCAGCATATGATGATGCTAACTTGTATATCGGTTGGCAGTATGTAAACGTTCGTGACGTAGTAGCTTCTGACCAGCAGGGTGCAGGTACAAACGAAGCAAAACCATACAATGCACCA
>JBGVMW010000007.1:0-2726 GCA_045125095.1 Lachnospiraceae bacterium | reverse complement strand
TATGGACAAGTCTCAAACTTCTTAGATAGAGATTATGAACCAGACGGACGAGGAAATATTATTCACATTCCAGGATGTAAAGAAGATTTGAGAGAAATTGAAATCTGGCAACAAATGTGTTGGTATTTAGATAGCTTTATATGATAAAGGAGGTACATTGATATGGATCAAGAAACACGTTGTTAGTTAATAAAGGAGGGAAGAGAATAAATGATTGATTTCTTAATGATCTCGACACGTAGTACAAAGCGAGGCGTTATCGAAATCTATCCTCGATTTATAATCAAAAAATCCTCTGACCTCATGATTCGAGGTGGTGATTTCTACGCAATCTGGTTAGAGGATATTGGATTATGGTCAACTGATGAACAAGATGCACTACAACTCATTGATAAAGAACTTGATAAATACGCGGAAGAGAATAAGGATAGATTTGATGCTGGAATCCGTGTTCTACATATGTGGGATGCGGAATCCGGTATGATTGATGCTTGGCATAAATATTGTCAACGACAAATGAGAGATTCCTTTCATAGTCTTGACGAGAAATTGATATTTTCAAATATGGTGACAACTAAAGAGGATTATGCAAGTAAACGTCTTAGTTATCCTTTAGAAGATGGTGATTATTCATCATTTGATAAATTAATCGGAACTTTATATACACCAGAAGAACGTCATAAGATTGAATGGTCGATCGGTTCTATTGTCTCTGGCGAATCGAAACATATTCAAAAGTTTATTGTTTTATATGGTTCTGCTGGGACAGGTAAATCAACCATCTTGAATATTATTCAACAATTATTTGATGGATATTACTCAGTCTTTGATGCACGGGCTTTAGGTTCTAGTAGCAACTCGTTTGCATTGGAAGCATTTAAGAGTAATCCATTAGTGGCGATTCAACACGATGGAGATTTGTCAAGAATTGAGGATAACACACGATTAAATAGTTTAGTTTCTCACGAATTAATGACAGTCAATGAAAAATTCAAAGCGGCTTATACGAGTCGCTTTAACTGTTTCTTATATATGGGTACGAATAAACCAGTTAAAATCACAGATGCGAAATCAGGTTTAATCAGACGTTTGATAGACGTATCACCGTCTGGAAACAAATTAAGTCCGAATGAGTATCGTGCAACTATGAAACGAATCTCATTTGAACTCGGTGCTATAGCTAAGCACTGTTTGGATGTCTTCAACGCAAACCCGGGAGCGTATGATGACTATGTTCCTATCTCTATGATGGGAGCCTCAAATGATTTCTACAACTATGTACTTGATTCTTATCCAGTCTTCAAGAAAGAAAATGGAACCACTCTCAAATGCGCATGGGAGATGTATAAAACATATTGTGACGAAGCGAAAGTACCCTATCCGATGTCAAAACGGATATTTAAGGAGGAACTAAGAAACTATTTTAGAGACTATAAAGAACGTTATCGACTTGATGATGACACACGAGTACGAAGTTATTATATTGGATTTAGAGAAGATAAATTTGAAGAAGAACAAACCGAAATTAAGACGGTAGAAAGTCAACCAAAAATGATATTTGAGTATACAGATTCCGTTTTTGATGAAATGTGCGAGAACTGTTTTGCTCAATATGCAACGGATAAAGGAACGCCTAGTAAAAAATGGGATAATGTTTCGACAACTTTAAAAGATATTGATACAACTCAATTACACTATGTAAAAGTTCCAGAAAACCACATTGTCATTGACTTTGATATTCCAGATGAAAACGGGAATAAATGTCTGGAACGAAATTTAGAAGAAGCTAGCAAATGGCCACCAACTTACGGCGAGCTTAGTAAGAGTGGTAACGGGGTTCATCTACATTATATTTATACAGGTGACCCTAAAAAATTAAGCTCAATCTATTCCGATCATATAGAAGTTAAGGTATACACGGGTAAAAGTTCATTAAGACGTAAGCTCACAAAATGTAACGATTTACCAATAGCAACAATTAGTTCAGGTTTGCCATTGAGAGGAGAGGATAAAGTGGTTAACTTCGAAGCGATTAAAACTGAAAAAGGAATTCGTACGTTAATTAAACGTAATATGAAAAAAGAGATACATCCAGGAACAAAACCTAGTATCGATTTTATTCATAAAATTTTAGAGGATGCGTATAAAAGTGATTTACATTATGACGTTAGTGATTTAAAACCAGCTGTCTTATCGTTTGCAGCACAAAGTAGTCACCAAGCAGAGTACTGTATTAAACTAGTTAATCAAATGAAATTTAAATCAGAGGAACCGTCAGCTAATGTGGAAAGCGATAACGATAAAATTATATTTTACGATGTAGAGGTCTTTCCGAATCTATTTCTTGTCAACTGGAAGTTCCAAGGAGAAGACCAAAAAGTGGTTCGTATGATTAATCCTAAACCCGCTCAAATTGAAGAGTTAATGAAATTTAGACTAGTTGGATTTAACTGTCGTCGATATGATAATCATATCATGTACGCTCGAATGATGGGTTATACGAACGAGCAACTCTACAAACTATCCCAACAAATCATTACGGAAGGACGAGGATTCTTCGGAGAAGCCTATAACTTATCCTACACTGATATTTATGATTTTGCGGCTAAGAAACAATCATTAAAAAAATGGGAAATCGAATTAGGAATTCATCACCAAGAATTAGGTTTGCCTTGGGATGAACCAGTTCCAGAAGAACGATGGATTGAGGTCGCTGAATATTGTGA
>JBGVMW010000006.1:0-1503 GCA_045125095.1 Lachnospiraceae bacterium | reverse complement strand
CTGGCACAGCAGCAAGTATGATGGAATTCTTCAGGAAATCAATGCCCGTATGATTTTGTATAATTTCTGTGAATTAGTAACTTCTCACGCTGTGGTAAAAACATCTAAAAATACCAAACACGTCTATAAAATTAATTTCGCCACCGCAGTAAACATATGCAGGGCATATCTCAAACACGGCGGTGACGAAACAGAGACCATGCTTCTCATACAAAAGTATCTGACACCTGTCAGGTACAACCGAAAATACCCTATCCACCTCCACCCAAAGAGAAATAGGGATTTCATGTATCGGGTTGCATAAATCTCGTCACCATTATACTGCGTTATGAGGCAGATATGCAATCTGTCTTTTTGTAATGCGCAAAAATATTATTTCAACGCATCATACACCTATTTTCTATGCCTTAGTCCACTTAATAAATCCGGCATTTCTTAACTGAACTGTATTTTCAATGCATGACAGCGTATGATATACTGTTTTCATCATAAAAAACTTTATCTAAATGACATTGCTTATATGGTAAGAAAATAAATTTTACACTGTCTCATCATCTAATATTTTAATTATACCAGTATCCGTTTTCAAAAACGCTCTCGCCCAAGTTATATCATTTTTATCAAACTCAACATCATCTTCATATAAATACTCATCTGAATATTCATAATTAACATACAGTTCAGATGCAAAATCTGTAATACGTTTCAGATCATATGCTTTATCCAATTTGATAGCTGCTGGATATTGAGAAAGATCATAAATTGTAATCCTTTTTTTGCATGAACAACAATCGGCGAACAAACTTGGATGATTATCCTTGTAAATAAGAAATTTATCATTTTTACAATCACATATTATTTTGTACAAATATGAATAATCTCCTCCATATTCATGCTTTAGCATTTGAAAATATATATCACCTTCCACATCATTACAATAATTCTCAACATGTGTTGGTGCAATTATTTTTTTCATAATTGGTCTCCTAACTCTAATACTTAAAAATCAATTGAGTAATTGAATCTGGGTCTGCATCACACATACGATTGAACGCCTCAATTTCCCTATTAAGTTCATCAATATTATCTAATCCATAATTAGAAACATAATTAGTATTATATCTCTGTCCATCAATAACATACGAAGCATCTGGTTTAGTATATTTACCATCTGGAGCATATACTCTATTTCCATTAGAATCACGTTGTACACGATTTTTTCTAATATCTGTTGCACCATTAGATGCTGCATTATCCAATTCTGTTTCAATCGCATTATTATGCTTTACATTTCCTTTACCATGCTCTGCTCCCCAATTAGTTCTACTTGTTTCACTACCACTCTTTATCGCCTTCGCCGCTTCCTCTACTACATCATCCGCCACTTTATCTGCTTTTTTGGCAAATGTTTCGGCTTCCTCTGTCAGCAGTTTCTTCGGCAGGTGTTTTTCGAGGTCTATTGCATCGTCTGCTTTCTTTACAAGCTTCTTGATTCCGTCTGCC
>JBGVMW010000005.1:0-5115 GCA_045125095.1 Lachnospiraceae bacterium | reverse complement strand
ATAATTTTATATAATTAAATCAAACAAGATACAAGCGGAAGGAGGGTAGCAATGCAGAAGGACTTTGAAAGGTGTTGTCGTTTTCTTGCACAGATGATGGAAAAGTATGGTGCAGAGGTTTTGGAGGAAATTGCAGTAGAGTTGAAATTTGAACCGGAGCTTTGGGTTTTGAATGTGGATGGTAAAAAGTCCAGATTGATAGCCTATGTAAAGGGGTTTGCAGAATATCAGAAAAGGGCAGCATAATGGAAGGGGGAGGTCTTTTGGAACATTCCGAAAAACCTTCCTAATACATAAAAGTTCTTGTTGTATAAAAGTTTTTGTTGTATAAGAGTTGGAACAATGATAAAATGATGTTGGGACAATAGTAAAACAGAAGGAGGCTGATAACTATATGAAAAAACAACAAAAATGCTACATCTACACCCGTGTATCCACCTCCATGCAGGTAGATGGATACAGCTTAGATGCGCAGAAAGATAAATTGCATAAATACGCTGACTATCAGGACATGATTATCGCCGGGGAATACTCCGACGAAGGAAAATCCGGTAAAAGTGTGGAAGGCAGACCACAGTTTCAGCAGATGCTTTCTGACATAGAAAGTGGTAAGGATAATGTGGATTATGTCCTCGTATTCAAGCTTTCTCGATTCGGTCGAAATGCAGCAGATGTATTATCATCTCTCCAGCGGATGCAGGACTTTGGTGTTAATCTTATCTGTGTGGAAGATGGTATTGACAGTTCCAAAGATGCAGGAAAGCTGATGATTTCCGTTTTATCTGCGGTGGCTGAAATTGAGCGTGAAAATATATTAGTGCAGACAATGGAAGGACGCAGACAGAAAGCCAGAGAGGGTAAATGGAATGGTGGCTTTGCACCGTATGGGTACCAGCTTATCAATGGGGAACTGCACATTGCCGAGGATGAGGCTGAGATTATTCGAATTATTTACGATAAGTTTGCTAATACAACCATGGGAATAGCGGCGATTGCTACATTCTTGAATAACAGTGGATACAAGAAAAAGCTTCGCCAGAACAATACCATTGAAGGCTTTTCCACATCCTTTGTCAAAGGTGTTTTGGATAATCCTGTGTATTGCGGCAAGCTGGCATTTGGCAGAAGAAAGAATGAGAAGATTCCGGGAACAAGAAATGAGTATCATGTGGTAAAGCAGGACAGCTATATGTTAAATGATGGTATTCATGAAGCCATAGTGTCAGAAGAATTGTGGAATCAGGCACATAAAAAGAGACAGGAAACCGGTGTGGGAAATGTGAAAACACACAGTCTGGATCATGAGCATATCCTGTCCGGCATTATCAAGTGTCCAATCTGTGGAAGCGGTATGTATGGCAATGTCAATCGGAAGAAACATCCGGATGGCGGGTATTACAGGGATTATTTTTACTATGCCTGCAAGCACAGAACTTTTGTGGATGGTCATAAATGCACTTATCGCAAGCAGTGGAATGAGGATAAAATCAATGCAGCGGTGGAAGAGGTAATCCGCAAGCTTGTGAATAATCCAAAATTCAAGGAAGAAATTCAGAAGCATATCGGTAGTAGCATTGATACGCAGGAGTTGGATAGGGAGCATACAGGTTTACAGGAACGGTTAAAGCAGGTGAACGGTGCCAAGAACAAGCTGGCGAATCAGATGGATAACCTATCTGTATCAGACAAACATTATGATAAGAAGTATGAGGACATGCAAATTCGTTTGGACAAGCTGTATGACGAGATAGAGGAAATTGAAACAGCAATTGAAGCTGTGGAGACAAGGCTGTATAATATCAGACAGGAAAAGATATCCGGTGATAATGTGTATCAGTTCTTATTATTCTTTGATAAGCTGTACGATAGATTTACGGATATGGAGAAGAAGACATTTATGAAGAGCTTCCTCGAGGAAGTAAATATCTATGAGGCAGAACAAGAGGATGGCAGGGTTCTAAGAAGCCTTAAGTTCCGTTTTCCAGTGTTTTTTAATGATCAGGAATTATGCGAATTGGATTGGGACAACGAAAGTACCGTTGAGTGCGTAACACTGCTCCAAAGAATTTTGGATTAAACTCCTTGAATTTTCGCGAAGGCAACGAGGAGAGTTCCGAAGAAGCGAGGGCTCAAAAAGCCCGAGTTTATGCGGAATTCGACGACTGCCCGCGAACCGAGAAGTTTGTAAAACTTCTCGAGTTTAGGCACTTTGAGCGACATATACTCTTCTCCCAAAGTGACCGAAAAGAGAAGAAAAAGGCAATTTCAAACGGAGTAAACGTCCAAGTAGTTGTGAGGGTGTAGTTCGGAAACACAAAAATCTGTTGTTCATATTTCATCTTAAATGCAATGAGCCAGCACCCTCAAAACTGCGAGGCAGTTCCTCGGTTTCTGGCAGTCGCCAAATACCTGTTAAAAGTAATTTGTCTATTTGCGAGTAAACTCGCATAGCCAAATTATTTCAACAGGTGCTTGGCTCATTGCTCACTAAAATTCAATAAAGTAACAAAGTGGTCTGAGCCGCTTATTTTCAAGTAATTTTGAAAGTAAGCGGCTCTTTTTACGCGTAGTAACGAGGAAAATGCGAGGAAAAGCACATTTCTTGCTTGCAAGAGAATGTGACTTTTTCGAAGCATTTGAGGAGCACCGCGACAGCGACAGAACTTGTTCTGGAGCGCTCGTTACGGATATTTTAACGGAGGTAATTGATTTTATGAAGAAAAAAGAAGAATTGTGTTCTTTTCCACAACAGGAGCAGAGTGCTGTGGTGGAAACAGATATTAAAATGGTTCCTATAGTGCAGTTACAGGACTTTGAGGGGCATCCCTTTAAGGTAGAAAACGATATGGCATTGTTTGAACTAATGCAGAGTATTGAAAAAGAAGGTGTGATTGTTCCGGCACTGGCAAGACCAAAGGCTGGTGGCGGTTATGAATTGATTGCAGGTCATAGAAGAAAGGCTGCTTGTAAATGGGCAGGGATTGATGTGATGCCTGTGGTGATTCGAGATTTGGATGATAATCAGGCTGTGATTGCTATGGTGGATAGCAATCTGCAAAGAGAACATCTGAAACCCAGCGAGAAAGCATTTGCTTATAAGATGAAGCTGGAGGCGATGAAGAGGCAGGGAGCAAGAACCGATTTAACTTCTTCCCAAGTTGGTGAAAAGATAACTTCTTCCCAAGTTGGGAAAAAGTTATCTTCGTCACAAGTTGTGACGGGAACTTCGGACCAAGATGGACCGAAGTTAGAGAATCCGACAATGAAGGTTTATTCGTTGCAATCGGATTATGAAGAGAATGGGAATTGGTGTGTTACACAAGGGACTGTCATTCCTTCGGGTATAAGGTCAGATGAATTATTGGCAAAACAGGTGGGTGAAAATCGTATGACTATTCAGCGTTACATCCGTCTTACCAATCTTATCCCCAAGCTTCTTGATATGGTAGATGAAGGAAAGATTGCTTTTACCATAGCCGTAGAGCTTTCCTATCTGACAGAGGAGCAGCAGTACGAGCTTTATGAGGTTATGGATATGGAGCAGTGTACACCGTCCTTGTCGCAGGCGAACCGAATGAAGCGTATGAGCCAGTCGGGAGAACTGGATATGGATGGGATGTTTCTCATATTAGAGCAGGAAAAACCAAATCAGAGGGAACAGATTAAGCTTCGTGCAGATACCTTGGCAAAGTATTTTCCGGAGGATTATACACCGAAGCAAAAGACGGATTTGATTGAGCGTCTTGTGAAGGAGTGGTATGAAAAGCAGGAACTTGAAAAAGCACAAAGCCTTGGCAGTAGCCGGGGCAGAGCAAGATAGGAGGTCTAGGCAATGAGTAGAGAATTATCTTTATATGAAGCAATGGGCGGTACTTACAGGTCAGTGGCTGGTATTTTATATCCGAATATCGGTATGGATGATGTTGATACGAAATCTGATATGGCTTCGGTTGTAACAACCGCTGATATCGGGAAATACGGTCATCTGTGGATTTCTTATATGAAGGAACACCACCCTGACAGGTATCGTCATCATATTAGGCTGGGTCAGCTTCTTATTAGGGCAAAGGAAGTAAATGAGGAGGCTTATGAGATGTTAGATAGGATTGTAGAGAAGTATCTGGTGAAGCATAAGCCAAAGGATGCACATTACACTATGGAAATGTGGAAAATAAGAGAGCAGGCAAAACAGCTTGCGGAGGAGGTTAATTATGGAGAGATTGTTTACAAGTATCACTAATGCAGGAGCGACTGCAACACAAAACAAAAATATTATGCAGACCGGTTATTATGCCGGAGAAAGAGAGGATTTTATGAGAGAAAATTTATTTATGACTGAAACAACTATGGCACCTGTTAAAATTGCACTAGATCATGGCTGGAGTTCCATTAAGGGCGAGCATATCTTTATGGAGACATCCGTGGTTCCGGTGGATTATGAACCTCTTACCAAGAACGGACTTTTGGAGTATAAGGGGAAAAAGTATATCGTAGGACAGGGCAGACTTGGAAAGCAGGCAACCAAGACAGAGAATGAGAATTATTTTCTGCTGACCCTTACAGGGATTGCCAAGGAATTGCAGTATCAGGGCAAGGTAAAAGCAGAGCATGTGGAATTATATGCAGGCGTGCCGCTTACTCTGTTTGGTGCAGAGCGTAAGGAGTTCCGGGATTATCTGTGGCATAAGGAGCGAATTTCCTTCACCTTTGAGGGAGTGCATTATTCCTTCTTTATGGATAAGGTAAAGATTTATGCTCAGTGTTATGCTGCCATTGCCAACCGTATGGGAGATATGGACAGACTCAGATGTGTGGACTTGGGCTCCTGGACCTTGGATATATTAAGCGTCCGTGACAGAATCCCTATGGATAAGGATGCCTGTACTTATGAGCTTGGACTGATTACCACCATTGAGCGTATCAAAAAGGATGCCCTTCCCAAGTTAAAGTGTGAAATTCCGGAGGATGACATTATTGATGTTATCCGTGGAAAGCAGTCCAATGTAAATGCTGACTTTATCCCTTTTATTGAGAAGGGCTTACAGCAGTATGCAGACGAGGTGGAAGCGAAGCTTCGGGAGATTAAGGTGGATTTACTGCATGAGAATATTGTGT
>JBGVMW010000004.1:0-19612 GCA_045125095.1 Lachnospiraceae bacterium | reverse complement strand
TGTTTGAGCGAAACCGTTCAAAAAAGGTAGAGCTTCTTACAAAAGTCTATGACCATGCAAAGCATACATACCGCTTTGGATTTAGAATGCTTACCCTTGGATGGTCAGATGGAAGTACCTTTCTGCCGGTAAACAGCATTCTTCTTTCAACAGAAAATAAGAAGAATCGCATCAATGAAGCAACCGAAGTGGATAAGAGAACAGTTGGTTACAAACGCAGAAAACTGTCCATGGAAAAAGGAACTCATGCCATGCTTACGCTTCTGGATGTGGCTAAAAAGACTGCAATCCCTGCGAAATATGTTCTCTTTGACAGCTGGTTTTCTTCACCAAGTACCATTCATGCTGTTAAAAAGATGGATTTTGATATCATCGGCATGGTCAAAAAGTCATCAAAAATGTTTTTTCGCTATGAGGGCGAAGACATGTCTCTGGTCTCTATTTACAACAAAAATAAAAAGAGACGAGGTAAATCAAAATATCTGCTTTCTGTTATGGTTGATGTAGTGAAGGATGGGGAAACCATTCCTGCAAAAGTAGTCTATGTCCGCAATCGTAATAAACGCAAGGAATATCTCTGTCTTATTTCAACGGATGTAAATCTGGATGAAAATGAAATCATCCGAATCTACGGAAAACGTTGGGATATAGAGGTTTTCTTTAAAGTATGCAAAAGCTATCTTAACCTTAGCAAAGAGTGTAATTCTTTATCTTATGATGCAATGACTGCACATACTGCAGTTGTTTTTACACGATACATGATGTTGTCACTGGAAAACCGGGAATCTAATGATAACCGGTCTCTTGGTGAGCTTTTTTTATACTTTTCTGATGAAATGTCTGATATCACATGGATACAGGCTTTTCAAATGCTGCTTCAAATGTTCAGAACCATGCTTACGGAAAACACCGAGTTATAAGATGAGAAAATCTCTGAACTAGTGGATGCATTTATGAACACATTACCAGCATTTTTGAAAACACAACTTCAAGCCGCTTAAAGTCTGAACATTGACAATTGAATAGTTGCCAGGTATTGAATTTTCAAGGTACATAGCTAAAATTTATGTGCGAAGTTTGAATGAATGATTTAATCGTATATGGAAATCATGGTGTCTGTAAGGTAGAGGATGTAGGTACATTGTCCATTTCTATGGCAGATAAGCAAAAGCAATATTATACGCTACGTCCGGTGTATCAGCGTGAGTCAGTAATTTATGCGCCAGTTGATAACAATAAGACCATTATGAGATTTGTTCTTTCCAAAGAAGAAGTAGAAGATCTGATTCAGGATATTCCAAACATTGAGTCTGTGTGGATTGGCAATGAGCGTGAACGGGAAGTACAGTACCGGGCAGCATTGCAGACATGTGACTGTAGGGAGCTTGTGAAGATTATTAAGACGTTGTACCAGCGTAAAAAATTAAGAATACAGGATGGCAAAAAGGTTACCGTAGTAGATGAAAAATATTTCCGTCAGGCAGAAGAACAGCTATATGGCGAGCTGGCGTTCGCCTTGGAAATGCCAAAGGATGAAGTTGGTGCGTATATTACGGATAGTATTCAGCAGAAGAACTAAATGACGGATAAGTGCCTGATGAATGGGAAGCAATGCAGAGCGAGGGCTCTGGGTTGCTTCTTTTTTGTATACTAGGAAATTACAACATTTTATTGTAGCAGAGAGCATTTGAAAGGAAGATGCACTGCGTGCCAAATTCGGCGAGGCAAAGCATGCAAGCACATCGAAAAGCTAAATTCGCGGAGCGTGCTTGTATGCTTTGTTCTGGGTGGGGTGGCAACACGCTCTAGACGACATCTTGTGAGAGTTATGGTAGCAGCAGAATACATCCTATGGTATAATAAAATAAATTTGTTTTATCGGAAAATCACAAAAACCTTAATACAATAGAAATTATTATTCAATAAATGTGAATGCAGATATGGAGGGCAATATGCGATATAAGAAATATGACAATTACTGCACAGTTGAGCAGTACAAAGGTGAGGACGCCGTTGTTTCGATTCCTACAGTATGGGAGGAATATCCTGTAAACGGCATTGAAGCAAAGGCATTTCTAAGCTGTAAATCCATATATGAACTCCATATACCAGATACAATAAAAGAAATCGGAGACTGGGCGTTTGCGCACATGAAGAATTTGAAGATTCTAAACGTTCCGGCAAAGAAAATTACATTGGGAAAAAATGTATTTATGGGCTGCGAACAGTTAGAGCAGGTAACTGTGCAGGGAGATGCATCTGGCAACAATGGCTTGCCATATTTGCTGGCATCTGTACTGACTATATTGCGGAATATGACATTATTTGCACCGGAGCGGGCTGCTGATGGGGCAACCAGTGAAAGTTGGATGGCAGAGTACGACGAAGCAGTATTGCATTTTCTGGATTCTAAGAATGATATCGGATTTGACCCCGTATTTTTTGGTTGGTTTGATGTAGAGGATATTGATGTGCAGTATGAGGCGTTTATAAAAGAACGGCAGAAAGAAAAGCTTCGGATAGTATTTTTAAGATTGATGTATGCATGGAAGTTAGAGGATGGTGTAAAAAAACATTTACAGCAGTATCTTTCGGCGTACATGCCACAAGAACAAAATGGCAGAGACGCTTCCCTTCTATTAGGCATGTTGCGTGAGCAGTATAATCAGGATGTCAGGTATGTGAAAATATTAGCAGACAGTGACTGCATAACCAGACAGAATATTTCCATTATCATGGAAACACTGTCGGATGCGGCTCCGGAAGTGATTGCTTATCTGATACAGTTTCAACAGTCGGTCGGTAATGAACAAGATTATTTTGCGGAATTAACATTGTAATTTGCTGGTGGGGTAGAGCGTGTGATACAGCAAAGAAGCAAGGCGTGTTGCCTTGCTTCTTTGCTAATAGAATATGGGTATGAATGCATTAGATATTATACGTTTAAACGAAAGATAATCCAATTTTTTTTGTCATATTGAATACAATCAGCACCGATAGTTCCTTTAAGCTTTGTAACTTCCTTCATTAGGTTGAATAAACCAATTCCGTGAGGAACAATATCATTTTTAACATTCGATTTCTTAGTAGAATAATTCTTTTGAAAGAATTTAGCAATATCTTGTGGTGGATAGAATTGTTTTACCGGGTTACGAATCTCTAATGCGACAATACCATCACTGGAGGATATATGAACATAAATATTATCGCCGCTTTCACAAGCTTCAATTGCATTTTGTAACAGAGTGCTTGCAAAGTCTGATAATTGAATTTCTGTTGCATGGCTGCACAGTTGTTCAGAAATGACATCAAATTGAATAACAATACCATCATTTTCAGCACGACAGGATAGGTTGTATAAAGATGCCGCAAGTAAGGGCATATTTATTTGAAGCAATGGATAGGCGTGGAGAGGCTGGGCATAATGATATGTATATTTTTTAATAGCAGTTTTTAAAGTGTCATAATCTTTGCAGGTTTCTGTTAAGTTTTGTAAACTCTGTATACGATTAGAATATTCATGTTGATTGTCACGTATTTCATGAATTAAGGACTCGTATATAGGAAGATTTTTCTGGTAAGACAATAACTGCTGTTGTTGTGTAAGCATTTTTTGATCGTAATATAAAACGCAGATATTGGCGATAATAACAATAAAAACAATGATTAATGTACCAATTAGATTGTGATACAGTTCTGATGGGTTCATTTTAAATAGCAAAAGTAAAGCAAAAATAATCATGTATGAATTAATTAGTATAAGTCGATAAGGAAGTATGGAGTGAACAATTTTGTAATATAGATCTCTCATATGCTTTGATTGAAAAATAAGTATTATTAAAACAAAGGTTGTGAAACTTCCACATATACCAATGAAATCATTATTTAAGTTCTTAGGAAGAAGATATGTGATGGGTGTAGCCAAAAACTGTATTATTACAATGCAAGTCACTGTAAGACAGAATAATAATATGCTATGTAATATGTTTTTTTTATTAAAACTGGTAAAATATACAAAATAGATAATCTGTCCAATAAGCCACGGAAGTATAGGCGGGCTTTCTGAAAGTTGACATAAAATGAGAAAAAACAATACTAGTGCAATAAAATCATTTTTTGTTGGTTTATATGATAGGTGTAAAAATGATTTGGCAATATAATAAACGCAGGCAAACTCTAAAAATGTAGAGATATAAGATATTGGCATACTGAGTTAACTCCTTTTTAAAGATAGTTTTTCCATTTCTTTTATAAAAGTGCGACCAATAGGTATAAGTCTATTATTAATGTTGATAAGCTGAGATGCCTTATCATAAGTAATAATATGTGTTTTGTTAATGATAATTCGACGGTGGCATTGAATAAAGTCGTTTCCTAAAATGGATAAAATTTTTTGCAGTGTATAGGCTCTTGTCACAAAGCTACCATTATTTTTTGTATAAATCGTCAGAGTGTGTGATTTGGATTCTATAGTAAGAATATCGCTGATATGGACACGATGTAGAATTCGATTTGTGTCAAGTAATTCTAATGTGTTTTCTAAGTAACCGGTAATGAGCATTTGCTCAAGCTGATGCAAAATATCTATCATAGTATAGGGTTTTGTAATATAATTGTAGCAATGAAATTCTGATAGTGCAAAGCTGCCTTCGTCTGAAATTGCAGTTAAAAATAGAATGGGTACTTTGAAGTATGCGGAATGTTTTCTGGCTTCTTTTGCAAGAAAAAAACCTCCTCTATCCCCTTCCTCCATAGATAATTGAATATCAAATAAAAATAATGAAAATGGTTCATTTGAAAATAAGGAATTATCTAATAGATTCTTGGCAGATGAATAATTAGCGGCTACTTTTACAATCCAATCGGGGTATTTTTGATTTATCGTAGTTCTCAATAATTCCAGTTGTGTTAAATCATCTTCAACAATCAATACCTTATGCATAAAAATTCTCCCTTATATGAAACTTGTTTCTTGCTTAGATTGTAACAAAATATAATGTCTATCACAAGGAAAAAAAGTTGTTTGTGTCGTTTTAAGCCCCATTTGTGTCGTTTTATTGCGGAGGTATTGAAATGAATTTGGATGTGTAGTATATAAAACATAAACGAAAGAAAAAATAGCAACAGAATTGGAGAAGTTATCAAAGAGTATTGCAGTAAGCAGTGCTTGTACATTTCTTTGGGGCGAAGTTGAAGTGCCAGATTAAAATTTAAAAAATATCTTATGAGTGGAACTGTTAGTGGTGTATGGAGTCCGGATTCAGCGGGTTCTTATCCATACGCAAACTAAATTTCTAACCAGAGTTTAAATGAAATATATTAAATTGGCAGGGGAGCCGGAGAAAACATAAATTGCTAAAATCCCCTGCCATTTTATCGTATAGCAAGGAGCGGGTGAATGAAAAGAAAATTAATTACGGCTGTGTGTATGATGTGCCTGGGAAGTATGTTAACTGGTTGCACATCTTATATGGAAATGGAAGATTCCCTAAAAAGCAATATCATAGAAGAACAAGTGAAAAAAAATGAGGAAAACGAGACAGAAACAGAATGGGAAAATAAAGCAGATGTAAGTGAGGAAACCACAGCAGGAATTGGAGATACCATAGAATTTACGGATATAGAGGGAAAGATCATGCAATATACTTTGGAGGACGTAAAGATTGTGACCAATTTGAATGAGGTGGGATTATCAACGAAAGAATTTGCAGGTGGAATTACCGTTGGCGAGGATGGATGTATTGAAGATGCAGAGGAAAATTCTTTGATAGTGATTACTGTTAAAGTAAAGAATATAAATATAGATTTGGAGAATGTAGAGGAAGAATATCCGCTATGTATTGAAATGTGTGCTGGTAACGAAAGCAATATTAAAAACCCGGATGGACCGTTTATGTTAGAGGCGAATTATTTTAGTAAACATCCGGACGGTCTGAATGAATATTATATGTATTACCTTGAAAAGGGAGAAGAAATGGAAGCAAAAATAGCATGGCTTGTACCTAACGACCTTCTGGAGGAGCCTTTTTACTGGGTAATAGGAAATTCTTACAGTACGGAATATTTCAAGTTTTTTCAATTAAATAAGGAGACAGGTAAATGAAAATAAGACTTGTATTGATGGAATGCAAAAAAGCTTTTCGGAATAAATATTTTTACATTTCTCTTGCAGTGGGAATGGTATTTGCATTAATGGCATTTTTGTATGATGTTGGGAAATATGAAGTTTTTCAAGAAAATGTATCACAAATGTCAGGAAATCCAATGATGGCGGCAAGGGGGCTTTACAATTTGTGGATAGGTGGAGAGTCTCATTCATTGGGCTATACGCTATTCTATACATTACTTCCGTTGTTGGCATCTATTCCTTTTGGGTGGTCATATTGCAAGGAAAAGAATAATGGATACTTAAAGTGTGTTGTCACCAGATGCAGAAAAAGAACATATTATTTGGCAAAGTATATTGCAGTCTTTTTGAGTGGAGGAATGGTAATTCTACTTCCTTTACTTATGAACTTTCTGTTGACGGCATGCTTTGTGCCAGCTAGTAAGCCTTCCATAATATATTATATGTATTATGCAGTACAGCATGGAACAATGTGGTCTGATATTTTTTATAAACATCCCACTGTATATGTAGTGCTTTATTTATTTTTGGATTTTATATTTGGTGGTTTGTTTGCTACTTTAAGTTATGCATTTTCTATTTTTGTAAAGAATTGGCTTGCTGTTACGATTCTGCCATTTTTATGTATTCTTGGTTTGCATTATAGCAGAGTATTACTGGCATATAAGGTATATAAAGAAATTTCCCCAATTAATTTTTTGCATGCGACTTGCATTGAAAATAACGTGGATGGTGGTATTGTTATAGTGGAAGGATTGATTTTTTTATTAGTCCCACTCTTTGCTATTTTAAGGGAAGGTGACAGGGGTGAAATTTTTTAGACTTTTAAAGAATGATATAAGAAATGGATTTCTATCAAATGGGATACATTATTTGGTAATAGTCATAATTGTGTTGGTGTCCTGTGTGGATATGACTATAAAAGTACATAATGCGTATATGTTTGATCCGGTTATGCCAGAAATTACATTTGCGGATTTGCTATTATATTTGTTTGAAGGTATTCCGAAATTTGTACCATCTCAATTGGAGACATTTATATTTCCGGTTAAGTGGCTTTTACTTCATATGATTCTTTTATATGGGGGATTGCATTATCCATATAATGATTTACATACCATTGGGGTAAATGTTTTACCAAGAAGTGGAAGTCGTTATAAATGGTGGTATGCCAAATGCTTATGGTTATTAGTAAACCAGATCATATCGTATACATGTATATATGTAACGTTGCTCATATTTTGTATTCTTTCAGGTGGAGAGGTTTCCTTGCAATTAACATCTGTGTATATAAATGACATAATGAATGCAGGCAGTTTGTATGATTCGTTTCCAAAAGAAATTTTACTAGTAACAGTGGTGCTTACATTTTTGGTGACGTTTGGGTTGAGTTTGTGGGAGAATGTCATTTCCTTGTATCTAAAACCGATATTTAGTTATTTGGTTATGGCGATATTGTTGTTAGCATCTGCGTATTTGAGTTCGCCATTACTAATTGGAAATTTTGCTATGGCAATTAGGTGTCGCTATATTACAGAAAATGGATATGAGATGTTTGAGGGATGTGTTATAACAATGATAGTGATTATCTTAGCACTAGCTTGTGGAATGTTGAGATTCCGCAGATATGACATTATGAACCAGGAACAGTAGGAGAAGGATTGGAGTGAATATACCATGTTGGAAATCAATGATGTAACGAAAGTGATTAGGGGAGTGCAGGTAATCGATCATGTTTCATTGAAAATGAATGCTGGAGAGGTTGTTGGGCTTCAGGGGATTAATGGTTCCGGTAAAACCATGCTTATGCGGTTACTATCTGGTTTGATATTTCCCACAAGTGGAGAAATCAGATTTGACGAAAAGATATTAGGAAAAGATATTATGTTTCCAGAATCAATAGGAGTATTAATTGAAAATCCGTCATTTTTAGATAATTATACAGGATTTGCTAATTTGAAAATGTTAGCTTCCATCAAAGGCGAAATAGACGACAATGCAATAAGAGAAGCTATTGAGCGAGTTGGTCTGGATCCTTTTGATAAAAAGAAATACAAACGGTATTCGTTAGGCATGAAACAGAGGCTTGGTATTGCAGCAGCCATTATGGAAAATCCTAAGGTATTAATACTTGATGAGCCGACAAATGCTTTGGATTCGGCAGGAGTGGAGTTGTTAAAGAACATTGTAGAACGGGAAAAGAAACGAGGGGCGTTGGTGATTCTTTCTTGTCATGATATTGGTATCCTGCAAGCAATGTCGGATAGAATTTTTCATATGGAAAATGGGAAAATATGTTAGGAGATGAAACATGAAGAAGTTAATAGGAACAAGTATGTGTCTGGTGTTAGTGATTCTAGTAGTTGCTCGCATATGGTATGTGAATCGCGATATAGATGAACAAATAACGGAGACATATTCTATTGGAGATGAGGTGACTATTGGTAATAATATTTTTTATGAAGATTACGAGGATATGAGTGATTATACCGTAACAGTAAAAGGAGCCGAAATCCTGACGTATGAAGAATTTCTTGATAAATATAATTATAAGGAGAAGGAAAGTGAACCATTATTTGAGGAAGGCGATATGACTTTTCCAGAAATGGTGTATGATGTTGATATAGTGATTCGCAATGTGAATAAAGAAGAAAATGAATTGGGTGGAATAAACTTATTCAATTATATGCTTGTTACATCGGACACCTTGCTACAAATGAGTGCCCCATTGTATGAAATATCAAATCCGACGCTGGAGGATGGAACAATGCAATTTAAGCTTAGACCTGATACGGAGATGGAATTTCATCTGCCATTTTATTTTCAACCGTCCACCAATTATTTACCTATTTCGGTAGAGAAAATTAGAAATGCGGATTTGCGATTGGTAGTATCATTGTATCCGGTACAACAAGAGATACAGATTGTAGATGGTAAACTATAAAAAAGAAATGAATACCAATAGCAATAACATGTTGTGCATGATTCTGTGTAGTCGCTGTTATTGCAACAAATGATAACAAGCCAGTGTCAGCAGTGGCAAATACGGTAACAGAACAGGAAGACGTAATTATGCCATCAGGCAAGGAACTGACAGAAGCAGAAAAAGATGAACTCTACAATGAAGAAAGGGAGCAAAAAGTCAAAAAAGTAGTATTCGATATAGGGGGAATAAAGTCTGTTGCTGTGGAAAGAGAAGATAAGACAATTGTTGTCAATGTAAATGTGGATGCCACATTTGATGGAACGATAGAAGATGATATTAGTGATTTAGTAGAAGTAGTTTATCCAGATTTGCAGATTGAAGTAAACATCCTTGAAGAATCAGTTTAAAAGATTTATTTGAAACCCACCCCATCCTCTGTTATACTAATAAGAGAATTTGGGAGTTTGTGAAGCAGTTTGAGGGCTGAGGTTGCTTGGCAAATGACTCAGATGAAAAAGTAATATATGAGGGGTGCGTACAGATGGAAAAGAAAATTGCATTATTAATTGATGCAGAAAATATCAGTGCAAAATATTTAGATAATATTTTTATGGAATTAAAAAGCTTTGGAACCATTACCTACAAGAGAATGTATGGGGATTTTACCAGCGACCGTTTACATGAATGGAATCGTAAATCCTTAGATTATGCGGTGGTTCCTATTCAGCAACCGCGATATTCCAATGCAAAGAATGCGGCAGATATTATGCTTGTCATTGATGCCATGGATATTTTATATGGAAAAAACGTAGATATTTTTTGCATTGTATCATCAGACAGTGATTTTACAAGACTGGTCAACCGCCTGTGTGACGGTGGTATGGAAGTCATTGGAATGGGAAATAGTAATGCGTCAAGAACGCTAAAGGCAGCTTGTACCATTTATAAGAATCTGGAAATGATTTTTGCAGATGAGAATACAGAGGAAATGCCAGAAGAAGCAGAGGGTGTCGATACAACAGAGGAAGCAAAGAGCAAGATGAAGGACACCATCACATCTATTGAAAAAATCAAAAAGAGTATTATGGATATTGTGCTTGAGAACAGCAATCAGGATAATCGAACGGGATTAGGTGGATTAAAGAGCAGCTTGCAGCGTATTTATACAGATTTTGATGAGCGTAATTATGGCTACAGCTCCATGAAGAAATTTGTGGGAGATTTAAATGGTTTCGATGTGATACAGGAGGGCACTTCTATCTACATAGCAATCAGTGAGGAAAAAGACGACCAACAATTGATTGAAGATTATATTGTAACCTGTGTGAAAAAGGCAAGTATGGATCTTGCAGTACTAGGTAAGAAAATACACGAAAAATTTCCGGATTTCAATGTGAGAAATTATGGATATTCCCAGTTAAGTAAATTCATAGAGAATATGAATGATATCGTGATTGAGTCTAAGAAAAATGCTAAGATTGCGAAATACAAGACAAAAAGCACAGGACGGAAGAAAACAAATGTGTAAAAAGTATAGTACATACCAAAGGAGTTACTGCAAGTAGTGGCTCCTTTTTCTATTTTTACATTGTCAGAACCAGTATTGTTGTGATAATATAGAAGATATAGCAATCGGATATTTGCTAATTTTTTGACGCAATGATGAATTGTCAGAATAGTCTGCAAATAGGCACCTATTTACCACAAACAATTCATGGATGGCAAACATCCAAGTAAGTAATAAAAGCGAGGCATGTATATGAAAGTAAGAAGACCTTCTTATGTGAAGGATTTTCAATGTATCGGTGCTGCGTGTACAGACACTTGTTGCGCAGGTTGGGAGATTGTAATCGATGATACCACTTATGAAACCTACAAGCAGGTAAAGGGACCTTTTGGAGAGCGTTTAAGACAGCAGATTGGCGAAGAACAGGGAGAAGCATATTTTAAGCTGCAAAAGGGGAGACGATGTTCTTTTTTGAATCAGGATAATCTGTGTGATATTTTTATTGAAATAGGAGAGGACAAGCTCTGTGATATCTGCAGGGAGCATCCAAGATATTACGAATGGTTTGGCAATTATACAGAGATGGGGATAGGGCTTTGTTGTGAAGCGGCAGAACAGCTTATTTTTTCTTCCGAAGATAAAGCAACCTTTGAGTTGTTAGAGAATGGCGAGGAAGAAGACGAAGAAGATGAGTTGATTACCTTGCTGTTGCAGGCAAGGGAGACTGCATTTGCCATTGTGCAGAACAGAGACTATCCCATAGCAGACAGACTGCTGTTACTCCTTGATTATGGAAGTGCATTGCAGTCAGCATTAGACCGAGAGAATACGGAGGAGATAGAACAGATTGTAGTAAGATGGAGGGATGCAGAATTTCTGAGGGAGATGAGGAAACGGAACGAGAATTACAGAATCACCATAGAAGAAGGGGTATTATATTATGGCGAGATTCTGGATGTATATGAGAGGTTAGAGATATTAGATACTTCCTGGAAGGAAACACTTCATTCTATACGAGGACAGTTGAGGGAACTGGTTGTTCGTAAAGAAGAATTTGATAATAAATATGTAAATAGACATTATGAGTATGAGCATTTGGCAGTATATTTTCTGTATCGCTATTTTATGCAGGCAGTCTACCAGGAGGATATTACCTCACCGGTAACATTTACAGTACTCAGCGTACTTATTATCGCATTAGCAGACAGAGAACGGTACCTGAGAACGGGTGAATTTACCATTGAGGATCGATATGAGATAGCCAGACGGTATTCGAAGGAGATTGAATACTGCACAGAAAATATGGATGCATTAGCGGACGAAAGCTGGGAAAATGAGGGATTTTCAGCAAATCGCATAAAGAGACTGTTGATGTTGTAAAGACATAAAAACAGCAATTTAGACTAAAAACGGGGGCGTATTATGCAAGGAGTTATTTTGGCAGCAGGAAAAGGCATACGACTGAATCCAATTACGGAAGAAATTCCGAAGCCAATGGTGGAAATAAATGGAGTTTCTCTTATCCATAGAACTCTTACCAATATGAAAGCCATAGGCATTACGGAAGTGCTGATTGTGACAGGGTATCTGGAAGATAAGTTGAAAGCCCATGTGGGAGATACATATGAAGGAATGAATATTGTCTATATCAGCAATCCTGATTATGCAGTTAGCAACAATATATACAGTTTGTATTTAACAAAAAATCATATAAAGAAAGACATTCTTTTAGTGGAAGGAGATATTCTCTTTCCAGAGCATTTATTGCAGGCATTTCAAAATAGGATAGAGGATTGCATTATGATGACATCTCCGTATGAGCCGGAGAAAATGGATGGAACAATTGTGTTTGCAGATGAGGGCAAAGTGAAGCAATTGTTGACAAAAGGTGAGCAACAAGAACAGTTAGATTACAGTCAGGCATATAAGACAGTGAATCTGTATCGTTTTGGAAAGACATTTTTAAAGCAGGTGTATTTTCCGGAGATGGAAGCTTATATGAGAAAGTTTGGTAGAAATCAGTATTATGAAGCAGTGCTTGGTACTATTTTAAGGAAAAAAACAGGAACAATCTGTATGGAGTTGGTGTTGTCAGAAGACTGGCTTGAGATTGATACTGTGCAGGAGTACGAACATGCTAAAAAAGTATGGCATTCATAAAGAAGGGGTTTGAATGGAGTATGGAAAAGTATCGGTAATTATACCGGTTTATAATGGGGAGAAGAGCATTGCGCGGTGTTTAGACAGCGTGAGATGCCAGACATATCAGGATTTAGAGATTCTGGTGATAAATGATGGTTCTACGGATAATAGCCTTTCCATCTGCGAAAGTTTAGCAGAGCAGGATACACGCATCCGTGTCATCAGTCAGAAAAATGCTGGTGTATCGGCGGCAAGAAATGCCGGTTTGCAATCAGCTACAGGAATATACCTGCAATTTGTAGATGCAGATGATTATGTAGACAGTGAGATTACAGAGTACTTAGTCACTTATATGGAAAAAGAAAAGAGTGAGCTGGCAGTCTGTTCCTATTTTGATGTGATTGATTGTTATGATATTTCCCGAAATGAAAATAGTGATGAGGGATGTTTATCGGTAGATGCATATATGAATAAGTTGTTGCAGCAACCATCTCATTTTTATTTTGGCGTTCTATGGAATAAGTTGTACAGACGGAGTCTGGTAGAGACGAATCATTTGCAGTTTGATAAAAATATCTCCTTTGGAGAGGATTTTATATTTAATATGGAATACCTGTCGTATGTGAAGCAGGTTGCCATGTGCCGGGAACCATTATATTTTTATGCACAGGAGACAGGGAATTCCCTGACAAGGTCGAAGCAAAGCTGCGAAGTCAGAATGAGGCAGCGGGAAGTTCTGTATGAAGCATTGCGCAATTATTTTGTGAAAAATGGGACATATGAAAGTGTCAAAGAGTCCGTGGATCGTTATCTGATAGACCACAGTGCATTTGAATTTGACATGATTATCTATAAGGAAAAGAAGAAAGGTGCCACTCGAAGGCAGGAACTACAGACTGTGCAACGCACGTTAAAGAAATACCATTTATGGAGCCGAAAAAAGCGTCTGTGGCTGTATTTCACTTCATGGAAATCTAACACAATGCCATTTTTAAGCTTTCGGAATTTGAAGCAGATGTGCAGAGAAGGGCGAGTGAAGACAGAAGCGTTGTATTTGCTGATGAATGGCTACCGGCGTGTGCTGTACCCCCTTGTGAAAGGAAGAAAGAAAAAACGAGTGCTTCTCCTTTGTTCTTCTACGACTATGGAGTATCACATACTAAAGTATTATGACCAGGTGAAGTATATGGAAAATGTCTCCTTTTATCTGTGGTATTCCGGTGCGGACAGTGAATATGTGAAAGCCTTATTAGGTGAGCGCAACATTACTCAGGTCACAAAAAAACAGGCATTCAGAGGGGCGTGGCATTTAGTGGTCAGTGCAGAAACGGATTTGCCAAGAGGATTGCAGAAGCACCAGCAGCCAATGTTGTATGTGAATCATGGATTGCACATCAATAGCTTTGATCGTGGAGTGAACCTATACGCATACACAAAATGGTGGAGTTTAAATATTGATGGCACCAGTCGATTTACAAAGATGTTAGAGAGCAACAAAAGGTATTGTGAACTGGTGAAACGTTACAATCCTTTGCTAGAGGACGTTATCGTGTATACCGGCTGGAAGGATTGGGATGAAATACAGGAAGCAAAGGATAAAAAAGCAGAGTATCGCAGACAATTAGGTATACCGGAGGAAACTACGGTTGTCAGTGTATTTGGGACATGGCATACGGAGAGCTTGTTTCACAGAGTAGGAAAGGCGTTGGTGCAGGAGGCAGAAACGCTGTTGCATAAGAAATATTATTTTGTGCTGTCCATTCATCCAAAGGAATATACCATTTACGATGAAGCAGTAGAACCACTGGGACATTGGGTGGATTCCCTTTCTGACAAAGGCTTTCGCATACGAAGTCCGGGAGAGGATTACATTCCATTCCTTATGGCTTCAGACGTTGTCATATCCGATTATTCTTCCATGTATGAAGTTGCATTGATGGCGGAAAAACCGCTTATATTAAGTGAATTTCATGAGAAAAAAATATGGAGGGAATCCATAGCAGCAGAATTAAAGAATCAGATTCCGGTCTACCGACAGGGAAAATCCTTAGAGGATCTTATTGAGTCTGCAAAATCTGAGGAAATGCTGCAGATATGCAGAAAATATGGACAGGAATTGGGATCGAAACAGGGATTATACCGGGAGAAAGTGGTAGAAACCACTGAGGAATTATTATGGGCAGAACAAGAAAAGTAATAAAAAATATTGGAGCATCTGCTATTGGCAATCTGGCATCTTTGGTGTTTAAATTCATCAATCGTCTGCTTTTAGTGTATATTCTGGGAAAAGAATATTTAGGAATAGGCAGCTTATTTGCCAGTATTTTTGCAGTGTTAGATTTGGCAGAATTAGGAATTGGAGATGCCATTGTGTATGCTCTCTATGATCCGCTTGCCAAAAAAGATACAGAAAAAATCAAATCCCTGATTGCACTATATAAGAAATATTACCGCATAATTGGTGTATTTGTTGCTGTTGCAGGATTGTTACTGTTTCCTTTTATTGAGGAGATTACAGGAAGTAAATCCGGGATTGTTAATTTACAGCTTTTGTATTTACTACAGCTCTTTCAGGCGGTGATAGGATATTTTTGTTTTTCCTATAAATACGCCATTATCGGTGCTGACCAGAAGGGGTATATTACAACCGGATTAGATACGGTGATTTCTGCCGGCATTCTGGTATGTCAGGGAGCAGTATTATTTTTTACAGGCAGTTATACCTGTTACATGGTATCAGGCGTCATATTGCAAATAGGCAAGAATTTTTTACTGTCCAGAAAGGCAGAGGAGTTATATCCCTATTTGAAAGACAAAGAAACAGCACCACTTCCAGAGGAAGAACGCAGGAAGATAAAAAATAATGTAAAAGGCTTAGCCATGTATAAAATCAGTTCCAAGGTGCTGTCTTCCACCGATACAATCATCATTTCCATTATACTGGGAGTGGGTATGGTAGGAGTCTACGACAATTACAATTATCTGTGGATGTTGGCAGTGGGAACCGGTATGATGCTTTTTAACACCTATACCCCTGTCATTGGAAATGTCTATGCAACCGAATCGAAAGAGAAATTAGAAACCTTGTTCCGGATATTAAGTTTTGGAAATTTCTGGGTGTATGGTCTGGTAAGTGGCATATTGCTACTCTGCGGAAATCAGGTAATAGAGCAAATCTTCGGAGCCGACTATGTATTGCCCGATATAATTTTATGGCTCATTGTCCTTAATCTGGTAACTTCGGGACTACAGAATACAGTCATCGTATATAAAGATGCCTGTGGACTATATTATGCAGGAAGATACCGCCCATTAATCAGCGCACTACTCAATCTGTTCCTATCCATACTTTTCGGATACGCAATCGGGTTAGCCGGAATCATCCTGGCCACTATAATCAGTCGAATGTTGACCACATGGTGGTTCGATGCATGGCTCTTACACCGGCGCATATTCGAGAAATCTCCAGCTGGCTATTACCGCCGCTACCTAACTTATTTTGCAGTAAGTATGACAGTAAATGCAGGTACCTGCTATCTGGCGGAACGCATCATCACAGCAGAAGGAATACCAGGAATCCTACTGCGTGCCGTATTGGGAATGATAGTAATAAATATAGCATATTTGCTTTGCTATTCCCATAGCCCGGAATTCCATGCAGTTATGGGCAAAGCAAAGACAATCTTAAAGAAAATAGTAAACAAAGTAAAAGGTAAGCGTTTGCAGAAGCGATGACCTAAAAAATATTGTTCAGAAAGGGGACTATTATGAAACTAAGCCTTGGAGAAATGATATACCGTTGGCAGGACGAACCTGCCATAATTATGGAAAAAGATGGAGAAAAAATATCCATTCCCTACAAACAATTTACCCATGATATTTCTTGTGGACTAACACTACTAGAGGAAGACAAAAAGCACATTGCTATCCTGGCGGACAACAGCTACGAATGGATGGTATTAGGAATCGGAATACTGATACATAAAGATTATGTGCTAGTGGCAGTAGATTCCACACTGCCCCCGGAGGATATCAAAGAACAGTTAGAAAAAGCAGATGTAGACATTATATACAAAGGAGATGACGTATCGTATTCCCACCCGGACATTCTAACACGTTCCTTGGAAAAAAGCATAAACGAAGCGATTCAGAGAGGAAATACCATACCATTTGAGAACCCATCTACTGCGGAAACCTTAAAGCTTTTAATTTTCACATCAGGAACCAACTCCAAGGCAAAAGCTGTCAAAGTGGATGTCACACGATTAACCAGTTCCTTTTATATTGGAGACGAAGAATACTGGAAATTACAGGAGTTTGCGTATTTAAGAAAAGACAGCCTGTTAATGATGCCGCTGTGTCACACCTTTGGAATAAGAGGCGTGGTTTTACCGGCATTAGTAGGTGGTGTCTCCATCAGTATGGGACGAGGCAAGCGTTATTTGCTTGAAGATATTGCATATTTTGAGCCGGAGACACTGAGTTGTTCACCAGGTATGGCAGAAATAATGCTCAAAAAAGCAGAGCAGGAAAATAACTTTGAAGGCGTATTTGGAAGGCGATTACACTATATGATATGTGGCAGTGCGCCATTTCCAAAGGACATTATTCAAGCTCTGAATGAAAAGGGAATCCATGTCAGAAATGGATACGGACAGACGGAATGTTCACCGATAGCCAATGGTCGATGGGATGATGACAGCAGTGAGCTGATCCCAAATGATGGCGTAGAAATCAAATTGTCAGACAGCGGAGAAATATTAGTAAAATCAATACATGTCTGCCCTGGTTATTACAAGGCAGAAGAAGAAACAGAAAAACAATTTCTGGATGGATACTGGCGAACCGGAGACATAGGAGTCTGGGTGGACGATAACGTATTCCGTATTGTAGGAAGATTAAAGGAAATGATAGCTTTAAGCAATGGAAAGAAAATATTTCCATCTGAATTAGAGGCTAAGCTGGAGAAGTTTGAAGGTGTCAAAGAATGTTATATTGAAAAGCTGCCGGACAGTGATAATCTGAAAGCATGGATAGTAGTGGAAAGTGAAGAATATAGCAAGGCGGATACCTTAAGAAGCATTGTGAAAGCCTATAACCGGGAGGAACCAATGTACCGCAAATTAACAGAATATGAAGTGACAGACCACATTGAGCGTAATACACTAGGTAAAAAAGTACGCAGATAAATAGTCATGAAAGTGACAGAATGGAGGAAAATATGACAGAACAGGAAGTTTTAAAAACATTACAGGAGTGCGTGAAAGAAGTCATACCGGAATTTCAGGTGTCTGATATTACGATGGACAGTGATATTAAGCTGGATTTGAAATTGGATTCCTTTCAGATGATAGGGATTGCTTCACAAATAGAAGAAAGTTTTGGGATAGAGATTATGAATGAAAAGTTGAAAGAGGTGGAAAGTGTAGGTGACTTAGTGCATCTCATTCAGGAGCTTCAGTCATAGTATAGCATTTACGAAACGATGTACCAGTACATAAGACACGCGGGAGAAGGAGAGAGCATGAAACTGACTTATAGTGACATTGGGAATCTGTATGGCATGTCTGACAATTTTATGAGTGAGACAAGATGTGAATGGGAAACCTATGAGGAGATTGATAGAGATCGGATAGAGGAAGCCATTTGCTACATTATGAACCGTATTGATTTGTTGCGCTTTGAAGTAATCCGAAAAGAAGAAGGATTCGCCTATCGGGAGCTTGCCCCACATGAATGGCAGAAGAAAACAGATGAAGAAGGATGGGATGTGTATGGCAGCAGTCAGTGGGAATTGCGTGTAAAGGGTAATAAATTTTGTGCTATGTGTGGTCATCATCTGGCAGATGGATATAGTGGTGGTCTTTTTATTATGAGTATCATTACCAGATATTTTGAAGACTCACAGGAAACCAACACCGCATTGGAACGCATGATACGGCGTTTTTATACTCACAGAGAGGGGCTGCCAGTGTTACAGGTTATAAAAGAGCCGCCACATGAAAATATAAGTGAGCAGTCATATCCCGTTCATGCAATAAAGACACAATATCTTACAGAACCGGGAAACTTTTTAAAATATAGCATTGAGGTACCGGCGGAGCAGGTGAGAAAGACAGCGGCATTCTTTGGTGTGAAGGAATACGTTTTCCTTTCCGGGCTATTGGGAGAAGCAGTAAGACAGGCAGATGTCTGTGAAAAGAACACAACCATTCCTTTTTCTGTTCCTGTAAATGCAAGAATGATGGTGCCAAAGAGTATTTTACTTTCCAATAATGCAGTGGCAAATGTAGACATTTCCTATCCGGGAGAAGATAGCTTTCGGGAAAATTTACATCAAATTACAAAGCAATGTGAGCACAATATTACCCGTGAATTTGTGGAAATGCAGATGTATCAGAGAGAAATGCTGGTAAAACGGATAGAAGACATGAATCTGTCATATGGTGTGAAGCGTAGGATGTATCACAAAATTGCTGCTCCTTATATGGAGAATCGAGGTGTTTTTGTGCTGTCCTACAATGGCAGATTGGCAATTCCAAGACAGGTAAGCGAACGCCTTCGCTCCATCTCCTTCTGGGCAGTAGATACTGCATATCCGATATTGGCAGAAGTTGTGGAAATCAATGGGATTATGAATATTGGCATTATGAGTCGTTTATCTAACCATAGAGTAGAGGAGTGTTTCGTAAGCAGTATGCGGAGCTTAGGGTTAGCCGCCAAAGGAGTGGAAGCAGGGAGCTATCAGTGCCGTAAGCTGGAATTCTGATAGATAATTGCGAAACGCCAACAAGGTAGTGAATTGTCAGAATTGTTTGTGACAGATAGCTGTTTGCTACATCGTCTATATGTGACCCTCTGAAAACGTCGGCACTTAGGCTGTGTATTTTACAGCCTTAGTGTCCGCTAC
>JBGVMW010000003.1:0-23942 GCA_045125095.1 Lachnospiraceae bacterium | reverse complement strand
GGCTGTGTATTTTACAGCCTTAGTGTCCGCTACGTTTGAAGGGAGCGAGAGCGCGTCAAATATAGACTATGTAGTAAGCAGTTATTTGCACAAACAATTCTGACAATTTGCGGATGGGTTTCACTTTCGCAAATGCCTATTAAGTAATTTATTAGCATTTCCGTGATACAGTACACTCATATTATACACTACAGTAAGTAGTTTAGCAATTACAAATTGTGCAAAGTGCACTGTTTTTTTTTTTTTTTTAGTCAAGTTTGTAAAAAATCACTAACAGAAGGTTAAAATAATTGGAATAAATTAACCAATATATTCCCATACTTTATAGCAAAGCAGGGTTTCCGGTGATAATGGAGGCTGGACAGGGGGAAATGATATGTGGAAAAAAGTGATGTTAGTTATCACAGCAGGAATGTGGATACTGGCATTGGGACAATTATTTTTTGTGGATAAAATTGGTTCTATGCAAGACAGACAAGAAGTGTTTCATACGATTGAGGAGGAGCAGGGCTCCTATGAGATACAGATGATGGGAAAATATGAAAACGAATTTTTGACAAGAGAAGAAGAAACAGAGTTTCTTGCCCATTGGGGTGAGGTGTTTTCCCTCTCCTTAGAGGAAATATCCTTTGAAGATACAGAGAATGGACATGTTACTTATAGCAATATATGGGGAGAAGGATTGACGGGATATTGTAAAATTATTACAAAAGAGGAACCGATTTCAAAGCAGGCGTTTCATTGCACCCAATATATGTCATACTATCTCAAGTCTGAAGAGGGACTTACAAAGATGTTGCAACTTCGCAATCAGTTACAGGAATTTGCGGAAGGGGTGAGACTTGATTGTGTACCTGTTCTTGTAGCGGAGTATGAAAGCCGTGACAGAATGACTCAGGATGAGCAGACATCATTGGCGCATTCTCTTGCAGAATCTTTAGATGGGATTATAGTAAACAGTACATGGGAGCAGTCAAATTATTATTCGTATGGATATAGCAGGGATTTGCCATATTGCCAGTGTATTGATGGGACAGATATGAATGTATTAGTTTATATGAAACCTTCAGACAATGGAAAAACGAGAATTCATTTGCAATTACCTACGGTCAGTTTAATGTGAAATCAAATATCATGCGCATGCTACATGGATAGTTAATCGCTTTCATAATCATTATTTACAAAACGATGTACGAGTGGCAACACATGCCTTTGCTGCATATAGTAGAAGTGAATGAAATATAGAAATTGTAGGAGGCGTTATGGACTATCGTAGAGAGTTCGACTACCAGGATGGAATGATGTATGGCAGAGACAACCAGAATTTTCGTAATCAAATGCCGTATGGTCGTGAGAATCAGATGATGAATCGTCCATATGGGTTCGATAATTGGGGACAGATGTCTTATAATCCATTATATGAAAATAGAGATGATGCAGATGACGAACGTGATCTTGCATACATGAGAGAAATGTATCCGGAACAGGTAAAAACCATTATGCGGCATGTAGAAGAAATGTGTGACCGCATGGATTATGAAGGTAGCATGATGTATGATGAATATCCGGATAAAGTAATGCTGCGCAATATGTGTAATGAGATTTACGAAAAAGTAAAATATATGGATATGAATGCAGGTATGATGCCTGAACAAAATAATAACATGAGAAGACCGGGCAGTACGAATTCCATGATGCCGGAAAATAATAATGGTATGACAATGCCGGAATCAAATGCAAACGCAAGGGGAATGATGTCCGATGCATTAGAATCAGGGGAAGATATGACGGCAATGCAGTATGATGACAGAAGACGCGGTGGATGTGTTGGAAGAGATTGCAATCCATTCCGTAATCTGGTAGAAGTACTGTTCCATCAGGAAGTGCGGAGAAGACGTCATAAAAGAAGATCGAGACGAAGATATTGGTAAGATGTAGTTAGGAAGATAGATTACCTGTTGTGTAGAGGGGGGGAATTGTAACAATCTTGATTGTTACACTTCCCCCCTCTGTTTCGCGTAAGGAATTAAGGAACTGAAACATCTAGCACAAGGCCTGGTATACATAAGATTTATCCACCTAATTCATTGACTAGAGTTTTGTTTCCAAGTATTATATAGAGTAGACATGAAAATAGGTAATTGCGAAACGCCAACAAGCTAGCGAATTGTCAGAATTGTTTTTGACAGATAGCTGTTTGCTACATCGTCTATATGTGACCCTCTGAAAACGTCGGCACTAAGGCTGTGTATTTTACAGCCTTAGTGTCCGCTACGTTTGAAGGGAGCGAGAGCGCGTCAAATATAGACTATGTAGCAAGCAGCTATTTGCACAAACAATTCTGACAATTTGCGGATGGCCTTTACTTTCGCAAACGCTTAGTAGACATGAAAAACAAGAAAGGAAGTACCAGTTATGTATTATGTACCAGACAACACAGAAAAATGTGGTTATTATGAATGTAAAGAATGTGGAATGAAATTTTTATCATTGGATATGGAACCAGAGACGGAATGTCCATACTGTGAGAAAGAATTTGATCCGGAGATTGGTCCAGATGAGGTTATGCCGGAAACAGGAAAAGATGCCAAACTGATTCAGATCGCAGAGGGAGAAGAAGTAGAGAAATTAGACCAGTTGTTAAGCCTTGCACTGACAGGTGGTAATTTTGACTGGCTGTAAAGTCAGATGCATTACATATAAGATTGGGATTAGTGATTTTATAAGCAGGAAAGCGGTTGAGTGATTATAAGAATTCAATCCGGAGGTTGTGCGGATGTGCAAGGAGTTTCCTGATGAATAAGTCGCCTAAGCGGCAGAATGAGAGGAAATATGGAACAAGCTGTAGTTAGATTAAAAAAAGGAGAGGGGCGCACCATAAAGGCAGGTGGAGCCTGGATTTTTGATAACGAGATAGACAAGATAACCGGTGATTTTGAAAATGGAGACATTGTTGCGGTGGAGGACTTTGATGGGTATCCAATGGGACAGGGATTTATCAATACCAATTCTAAAATCACAGTTCGTATGATGTGTAGGAAGAAGGATCAGGTTATTGATGATACATTTATAAGAGATCGTGTAAGGGAAGCAGTAGAGTATCGAAGAAAAACAGTGGATATGTCCAGCTGTCGTCTCATATTTGGCGAAGCGGATTTCTTACCCGGACTGGTTGTGGACAAGTTTTCTGATGTGCTTGTAGTGCAGTCACTTGCCATGGGAATTGACAGGTTTAAGCTTCAGATTGTTGAATTTCTTAAGGAAGAATTGCAGAAAGATGGTATGACCATCCGTGGTGTGTACGAGCGTTCCGACGCCAAAGTGCGTAAAAAAGAAGGCATGGAATGCGTGAAAGGTTTTATTGGTGAACCATTTGACACAAAAGTGCCAATTATCGAAAACAGTGTAAAATATATAGTAGATGTAGCGGAAGGGCAAAAGACAGGATTTTTCCTTGACCAGAAATATAACCGCCTTGCCATTCAGAAGCTATGTAAAAATGCAAAAGTATTAGACTGCTTTACCCATACCGGTTCCTTTGCGTTAAATGCCGGAATTGCCGGAGCAAGTAGCGTATTAGGGGTAGACGCCTCTGAATTAGGTGTGGAGCAGGCAAGAGAAAATGCTGCGCTGAATCATTTGCAGGACACAGTAAAGTTCCAGTGTGCCGATGTGTTTGACTTGCTTCCAGCGCTTGAGCAGCAGGGCGAAACCTTTGATGTGGTTATCTTAGATCCACCAGCATTTACAAAGTCTAGAAATTCTGTAAAAAATGCGATCAAGGGTTACCGTGAAATTAACATGCGTGGGATGAAGTTAGTAAAAAATGGTGGCTACCTTGCCACTTGTTCCTGCTCTCATTTCATGACACCAGAGCTGTTTACAGAAACGATTGCACAGGCAGCTAGAAATGTACATAAGCGTTTGAAACAGGTGGAATACAGAGAACAGGCTTCTGACCATCCGATTTTGTGGGCGGCAGAGGAATCCTATTATCTGAAATTCTATATCTTCCAGGTGTTGGATGAAAAGTAACAGCAGACATTGGAACAGAAGTTTATGAGTCTGCGAAACAGCTAAGGAAGAAGAAATAATGATAACGCTAGTTGTTATGACATTTCGAACAGTGCACTAGCCGCATACACTGCTGCTCCAATAGGCAAACATTCCATATCTGCCTTGAAAAATGGGCTGTGCCAAGGGTAGGTGCAGCCTGTTTTTTCGTTGCGGACGCCGAGCCAGAACAAAAAGATAGGAGCCTTGTCAATATATTCGCTGAAATCTTCTCCAGCGGTGGATGGAATGGGATCCATATATGGAATATCCATACAGTCCAGAGCATCACAGACATTCTGATACAGATTGCTGTCATTGATAACCGCTCTGTGGTCAACATGATACTCCAGTTCGCCAGTCAGCTGGTAGGCAGAAGCGGTATGTTCTACAATGGAGCGAATACGCTTTTCCAATCCGGCTTCTATTTCCTTATCATAACAACGGCAGGTACCAGCCATAGTCAACGTTTCCGGTGTCACATTGAAGGTAAGTCCATCTCCGGCATGCAGACTGCATATGGAGACAACGCAGGATTTTAAAGGATCTGTTTCGCGGCTCACCAACGACTGTAAGGATTGAATAATTGCAGCTCCGGCAGGTATCGGATCCACATTCTTGTGAGGAATGGCACCATGCCCACCCTTTCCACGAAGAGTAATATAGAACCGGTGTACGGCTGCCATCAAAGCGCCATTTTTCAGTCCAACACTACCCAGTGGTACCTCAGGAGAATTGTGAAGCCCAAACACGGCATCCACTTTCGGATGTTCGAAAGCACCTGCCTTCATCATGTATCTTGCCCCCAGGTAGCCTTCCTCACCAGGTTGGAAAATCAGTTTAATCGTACCATTTAATTTCCCTTTCAGAGGAGCTAACAACTTAGCTGCTCCTAACAGACAAGTCATATGAATATCATGACCGCAGGCATGCATGACTCCGGGAGCAAGAGACGTATACGGTACGCCGCTAGCCTCCTGAATAGGTAGCGCATCCATATCCGCCCGAAGTGCCACACAAGGCGAATCACTTTTTCCCCGCAATATAGCAACGACCCCTGTTTCTATTACCAGCTCCATAATCTCATACCCTAAGTCAATTAAGTAAGCTTTGACATAAGCAGTTGTTTCATATTCCTGCATACTCCGCTCGGGGTGTCTGTGTAAATGTTGATAGATGTCTGCCAATTCCTCTAAAAGAGAGGGATAGGTTTCCTTTATATGTAAGAGAAATTCCTGATTCATGATTATGTTCCTTTCTATGTAGTAAGCAGCTATCTGTCACAAACAATTCTGACAATGTACAGATAGACATTGCTTTTGCAAACGCCTATATTGTTTTACATGTTCCATTTACGTTCCAGTATAGCCTAAATCCTAAAATTCTGCTATACTATTTGCACAAACAATTCTGATAATTTGCGGATGGCCCTCATTTTCGCAAATGCATAGATATTTATTCGAAAACAAGGAGACAATTCACATGAATATCCTATTAATGGCAATGAATGCCAAATATATCCACTCCAACTTAGCCGTCTACTCTCTAAGAACTTACGCGAAATCCCGTGGAGTAGAAGCGACCATCGCTGAATACACCATTAACCAGACATTAGACAGTATTTTGCAGGATTTATATAAACACAAACCAGATCTGTTAGCCGTATCCTGTTATATATGGAACATTACTCACATAGAAAAACTCATAGAGGATTTCCACAAAATTTGCCCGGAAGTGCCGATCTGGTTAGGCGGTCCGGAAGTGTCCTATCAGGCAGAAACTTATTTACAGAAACATCCAGAAGTAACCGGTATCATCTGTGGTGAGGGAGAAGCCAGCTTCACCCAGCTTTGCAAAACCTATCAGGAAAAGAAAGACATACAGACTGTGTCAGGAATTGCATACAGACAGCCGGATGGTTCCATTCATCAGTCATCACCGGCTGGGCTGATGCGTTTGGATGATATTCCGTTCTGTTATGACGATTTAGAAGAATTTGAAAACCGTATCATCTACTATGAGAGTAGCAGAGGTTGTCCATTTCGTTGTAGTTATTGCCTTTCGTCTATTGATAAGCGCGTGCGTTTTCGCAGTTTGTCTTTAGTAGAAAAAGAATTGCAATTTTTCATAGATCATAAAGTACCACAGGTAAAATTTGTGGATAGAACCTTTAATGCCAATAAAGAGCATGCTATGAGAATCTGGAAGTATATTTTAGAGCATGACAATGGCATCACGAATTTTCATTTTGAAGTAGCAGCAGACCTTCTGACAAAAGAAGAATTAGAACTATTATCTTCCATGCGACCTGGGTTGGTGCAGTTAGAGGTGGGTGTACAGACCACAAATGAACAAACATTAGAGGCCATCCAGAGAAAGACAAATTTACAAAAAATTTGGGAAAATGCTGAATATATCCACAAATGCCAAAATATACATTTACATCTGGATTTGATTGCAGGACTGCCATTTGAGGATTTAGAAAGCTTTAAAAAATCCTTTGCAGATGTGTATAGAGCGAAGCCGGAACAGCTACAATTAGGCTTTCTGAAAGTGTTAAAGGGGGCTGACATGTATTTGCGACAAAATGAATATGATATGGTATATACAAGTCGACCTCCTTATGAGGTATTATTTACCAGATGGTTATCCTATGAAGATGTGGTAGAATTGAAGGCTGTGGAGGAAATGGTGGAAAATTACTATAACAGTGGACAATTTACACATGTTATAAAACGGATTTGTAAGGAATATGAGAATCCTTATGAGTTTTATAAGGAATTAGCAGGCTATTATCAGACAAAGAAGTTAGATAATGTAAGTCACTCTCGAATGGAGCGTTACAAAATTTTGTTAGGCTTCATAGAGGAACGGTTGGTGGAAGTCGTTCCTATACTGAAAGACTTTTTGGTGTATGATTTGTATCTTCGGGAAAAAGTCAAAAGCCGGCCGGACTGGGCGCCGGATGCCAATGCATGGAAAGAGGAAGCCCGAGTATTTTACAGGCAGGAAAAAGAGTTTCCTACCTATTTAGAAAATTATACAGAATATGATGAAAAGCAGATGATGCGTATGACTCATATAGAGCATTTTTCATATAATGTTCTTGGTGACGGAGAGCCGGGTTCTTATATGGTACTGTTTGATTATCAGGTGCGTAATCCATTGAATAAGGAAGCACGTCATTGTCTGATAATAAAATAATGTAACGTTAAGCACATAGGAGAGATATAGCAGTTATATCTCTTCTAATCGGCGCAGAATAGTAGCTTTCATAAGAGAATCTAAGTTCTGGGCGGCAGCGATTAAGTCGACGATTTTTTCATCCTGTCCGTTTTTCTGATACAGAGAGGCAAGAAGAGGATAGTGTCCACTGATATCTGTGCCGATGGAAATGCCATATTCTAAGACAGTAATCGCTTGTTTTTCTTGTCCACATTCCGCTAGCGCTTTTCCATAGATATAAAGGGTGCGCACTAACTCCATATACCGCTCGTCACAGGCGGAAAGCATAGGAAAATTGGCAACACCATATTTTAATTTTAAATCTGTGTTGGACTGGTTGTTCAGATTCACAATCTCCGTCTGGCTTAGTCTTGTCAAAGTATCGCTGCAATCAGATAGTGTTGCATTATTCATGGTATTGTCCACAAGCAGGTTGTCAAGGGGAATCTGAATAAATGTAAGCTCATCTAAAGGTTGCTTTCGGGTAGAATTAGCAGCACGCTCTTTCTCCCAGAATGCGGCAAGCAGTTGTTCGTTTTTTTTAGTGGAACTTGTCTTAAGAACCGCAATGGTAATACAGATTGCAAGAATAATGAAAGTGGTTGCAAAAAATGGTGGCATATTATATAATTCCTTTCTATAGGGCTTGTTTTTATATACATAGGAAAGTCTAGTAACAAGCGTAATCAAAAAATAACTCTGAAACTAAGTATACATAGAACTGTTATTTTTTGCAATTGTTTATCCGATAATTAAATAGTTGATTTCTTAATTGGAATCATATATAGAAAGGAAAATATAAAATGATTAATTTTAATAATCCAAAAACAAAAAAAATGTTTGCTGGAATTCTGGCTGGTGTGATTGTATTTGCCATGGTAATTGGTATGTTGCTCCCAGCATTCGTATAATAATGTTAGTATAGGAATCCGGCAATTGGGTGATTCTATTTAAAGAGGTGTTTTTTTATGAAGAAAATAGGGAAAATGATGTTTGGTCTGGCTGCATGTGCATGTTTTTTTCTGCCAGCTGTAGGAGCTGAAGCAAAAGAAGATGTGACAATGTTCCGCGATGGTGTATATTTAGAGGATGTAAGTTTAAGCGGAATGACAGTAGAAGAAGTGGATGAAGTTGTTCAGTCTAAAGTAGACGAGGCATTGCAGAAGACATTTATTTTAAGTGTGGAAGGTAATGATGTTGAAGTTACTGGTGAAGAACTGGGCATATATAGTAAAAATTTAGATGATATAGAGGATGCACTATATGTTGGATATAGCGGTAACGTAATTGACCGTTATAAGGCGATTAAAGATTTAGAGCATACGCCAGTCGTGTATGATGTAGTATTAACAGCGGATGCAGATGCCATCAAAAAAGTATTAGAAGAAAAGTGTAGTGAATATAACCAGCCGGCAGTAGATGCAACAATTAAACGTGAAAATGGTTCTTTTGTGATTACAGAAGGTCAGACGGGCATTGTTGTAGATGTAGACGCAACGACAAGTGGTCTGCAGAATTTTATTGAAACGGAATGGACAGGGGAAGACGCATTTTACACTGTTACAGTAACGACAGAGGAGCCTCGTGGAACGAAAGAGGAATTAGCAAAAATTAAGGATGTTTTAGGTACGTTTCACACAAGTTATAGTTCATCAGGAAGCAACCGTTCCGGTAATGTTGCAAATGGTACAAAGCTGATTGATGGTGCAGTTTTATATCCAGGTGAAGAATTTTCTGTGTATAATGCAGTAAGTCCATTTACAGAGGCAAACGGATATTATATGGCAGGTTCTTACTTGAACGGTCAGGTAGTTGAGAGTTTTGGTGGTGGTATCTGTCAGGTTAGTACAACATTATATAATGCGGTATTGTTAGCGGAATTAGATGTTGTGGAACGCTACAATCATTCTATGATTGTAAGTTATGTGGATCCGTCAGCAGATGCTGCAATTGCAGGAACGTATAAGGACTTCAAATTTAAAAACAACACAGAGGCACCAATTTATATTGAAGGTTATACATCCTCTGATAAGAAAATTTATTTTACTATATACGGTCAGGAGACAAGAGATACTGCCAGCCGAAAAGTAGCGTATGAATCTAAGGTTATACAGACAAAAGAACCGGGAGATCCAAAGATTACTACAGACTCGTCTATGGCATTAGGAACGTATTCTACTTCATCAGCACACACTGGATATGTTGCAGAGCTTTATAAGATAGTAACAGTAGATGGTGTAGAGACAGAACGTACTTTAGTGAATAAGAGTACGTATCAGGCGTCTCCACAGACTATCGTTGTAGGTATTAAGAGTAAGGATGCAGATGCAGTAAAAGCAATGAAAGCAGCTGTGAAAAATGGTGATGCGGCATTGGTTAAACGCCTTGCTGCGGCATATAAGAGCAAAGATAGTGATGCGAAAAAAGATGCTTTAAGCGATTTGTCAGATGCTACAGGCAAAGATTACGACGAGGATAAGGAAGATACAAAGAGCAAAGACGATAAGGATAGTACAAAGGATAAGGATAGTAATTCAAAAGACAAAGACAAAACAAGCAAGGATGACAGCAAAGATAAGGACACTACTAAGGATGATGGTGGAACCAAAGAAGAAACCACTCCAACAGATACGCCAGCACCAACTGAAACACCAACAGAAACACCGGTAGAGACACCAGTGGAGACACAGACACCGGTTGATAATAGTGGTGTAACGGAGCCAACTGGTGATGTGCCAGCTGACGGAGGGGCAACAGTTACCCCATAAGTGAGCTGTGGAAGGCGAATTGAATCCAGGAAAGGGATAATAAGAACGGTAGAAAATATGAAAACAGGACGTTTGCAGGAAACTATATATAACCGATCTATTTTAAAAGAACTTCATGGAAGCCAGAACGACAGGTATCAGAGAGCCGGAGCAGGTGCAGGCAGCACCGTGCTTCGGCTCGGTTTCGTAGAAAAACAAATTGTTACCATGAGTTCCATTGGTTATGCAAGAAAAAATATAGGGAAATTAGGAATCATTGCTGCGGCTAATGCTATTGTTGTTAAGGGTGGAGAACCAGTAGGTACATTTTTACAGCTCTGGCTACCGGAGAATTATACAGAGCGAAAGTTAAAGCTGTTGGTGCGTCAGGCAAAAGAAACAGCAGACAGCCTGAGAATGGATATTTTTGATGTACAGGTACAAATTCAACCGGATGCAAAGCGGCCATTTCTGACAGTGATTGGAATAGGAAGGCAGATAACAGATTTTGACGGTTTAAAGCCAGGACAGGATGTGATTGCAATTGGCAATCTTGCCATTGAAGGAACGGCTATTTTAGCAGTGGAACAGGAAGAAGTTCTTAGGGAACGGTTTCAGGAGAACTTTTTGCAACGGGCAAAGGATACCTTAGAGGAAATCTGTATAGTGAAGGCTGCTGCTGCTGCGGTTAAGTCTGGTGTCAGCATATTGAAGGAAGTCGGAGAGGGTGGTATATTTGGCGCGCTCTGGGAATTTGCAGAAGATGGTGGCGTCGGATTGGAAATAGATATGCGAAAGCTACCGGTGCGACAGGAGACGATAGAAGTCTGCGAAGCATTACATAGAAATCCATATGAACTGGTATCAAGAGGGTGTCTGCTTGCCGGATGTGACAATGGAAATGATACGATAAAGCAGTTAGCGGACGCTGGCATTCATGCTGTCTACATTGGAAAAGCGACAGAAGGAAATGACCGCATTATATGGAATGAGGATGAAAAAAGGTATTTAGAACCAGGGAAAGAGGATGAAATTTATCATGTATAAATAGGGAGGATTTGGCTTATGAGAGAAAAGATTTTAATGTTTATTGAAAAGAACAGCCGTGTGGATGTGAAAGAACTGGCGATAATTCTTGGTGTAGACGAGGAAATGGTGGAAAAAGAATTGAAGGCAATGGAGGAGGAACACATTATTTGTGGTTACCACACTATGATTGACTGGGAAAAAACTGCCATTGAAAAAACGACTGCACTTATTGAGGTGAGAGTGACACCACAGAGAGGTCAGGGCTTTGATAGCATTGCAGAACGCATTTACAATTATCCGGAGGTGCAGTCCGTATATCTGATTTCCGGTGCGTATGATTTGTTGGTAACATTAGAGGGAAAATCTTTACGTGAAGTGTCCCAGTTCGTATCTGATAAATTATCAACCTTAGATGCAGTATTGAGCACAGCGACTCATTTCGTGCTTAAGAAATACAAAGACCACGGTACTGTGTTGGCAGAAAAGTCAAAAGATGAGAGGATGGTGATTACACCGTGAGAAATCCACTGTCAGAAAAAGCAGTAGGTCTTGCACCTTCTGGAATTCGTAAATTTTTTGATGTAGTCAGTGAAATGCCGGATGCGATTTCCTTAGGCGTAGGTGAACCCGATTTTGAAACGCCATGGCATATTAGAGACGAAGGGATTTATTCCTTAGAAAAAGGAAGAACCTTTTATACCTCTAATGCCGGTTTGATGGAACTGAGACAGGAAATCTGCAAGTATTTGTCACGCAGATGTGGTCTTACTTATGATGCAAAAAAAGAAGTGCTTGTGACAGTGGGTGGCAGTGAAGCCATTGACCTTGCCCTACGTGCCATGATTAATCCGGGAGACGAAGTGCTGATACCGGAGCCTTGTTATGTATCATACCTGCCATGTGCGATTTTGGCGGATGCCGTTCCTGTACATATTGAATTAAAGGCAGAAAATGAATTTCGTTTGACAAAAGAGGAATTATTAGCTGCTATTACACCTAAGACAAAAATATTGATTTTACCGTTCCCGAATAATCCAACGGGTGCTATTATGACAAGGGAAGATTTAGAAGCGATTGCAGAGGTAATCATTGAAAAAGATATTTTTGTGATTTCCGATGAAATATATTCAGAGTTGTCATATAATGGGGAGCATGTCTCCATTGCCTCTTTACCGGGAATGAAAGAGAGAACCATTGTGATTAATGGATTTTCAAAAGCATATGCCATGACAGGTTGGCGATTAGGTTATGCCTGTGGACCCGCTCTTATTATGGAGCAAATGATTAAGATTCATCAGTATGCCATCATGTGTGCGCCAACGAATTCCCAGTACGCTGCAGTGTCTGCTCTAAAAAATGGTGACAAGGATGTGGCAATGATGCGAGAGGCATACAACCAACGTCGCAGATATCTGATGCACCGTTTTAAGGAAATGGGCTTGAAATGCTTTGAGCCATTTGGTGCATTTTATGTGTTCCCTTGTATTAAAGAATTTGGCATGACTTCGGAGGAATTTGCTACCAAATTATTAGAGACAGAAAAAGTAGCAGTCGTACCGGGAACTGCATTTGGGGAATGTGGGGAAGGATTTGTGCGAATTTCTTATGCGTATTCTTTGGAGAATCTGAAGGAAGCCTTAGGAAGGATTGAGCGATTTATTCAGAAGCTGCGTGAAGAAAATAGATAAAATAGTGTTTGAAAATAACTCGATGAATTACTTCAGGTAATTTGGTCGGGTTATTTTGTGGATGAGTATGTTGATTAAGCAGTAAAAAGGAGTAATAATATGGCAAAGTTAAATATTGTATTGCATGAGCCGGAGATACCGGCAAATACAGGTAATATTGGACGTACCTGTGTGGCAACAGGAACCAGTCTTCATCTTATTGAACCATTGGGATTTCAGCTTACAGAAAAAGCGCTAAAGCGTGCCGGTATGGACTACTGGGATCAGTTGGATGTGAAGCGGTATGCCGACTATGAAGACTTTCTGGAACAGAATCCGGGAGCAAAGATTTATTATGCTACAACTAAGGCAAAGCATATGTATACCGAAGTGAATTTTGAGGAAGATGCATACATTATGTTCGGAAAAGAAAGTGGGGGAATTCCGGAAGAAATTCTGGTTAATCATCCGGAACAATGTATCCGAATTCCTATGATTGGAGATATCCGGTCGTTGAATTTGTCTAACTCTGCGGCGATTGTGCTGTATGAGGCACTGCGCCAGAATGGGTTTCGTGATATGCAGTGCGAAGGGGAATTGCATCGGTATCATTGGTAGGATAGATGTCAACGGTGTATGGGGTGCCACTATGAGCACCCCACGCGCAAATCCTAGTACATAGCTTCTCTGCTGTGCGTTTAATCATCCTCCATATTTTTAGATTTTGTCAAGGTAAAGATAAATTCCGTCCCCACATCCACCGTGGAAATCACATTAATATTTTCATTATGATTCTGAATAATTTCCTTTACAATACTAAGTCCAAGTCCAGTTCCTCGTTTGTCTTTACCACGGGATAAATCCGTCTTGTAGAAGCGTTCAAATATCTGATTCAAACTCTCCTTCGGAATGCCAATCCCATAATCCTTAACAGATATAAAGATTTTTTCGCCCTTTTCTGTAGTTTCAATTCGTATCTGTGAATTGTTGTGACTAAACTTGATGGCGTTGTCTAACAGATTGTACAGCACCTGCTGGATCTTTGTCACATCTGCGCAGACATAGAGAGTCTGACCTGTAAGAATCAGCTCTAAGGAAATCTGCTTTCCCCGACAGGTTCCTTCAAAAGAAGCTGCGGTTGCCTTAATTACCTGATTGATGTCAAAATCAGTCTTGTTTAAGACAATACCGGTTGGGTTCAGGCTGTTTAGCGTCAAAAGACTTTCCGTCAGCTTACTTAAGCGGTCTGTTTCCGAAAGAACAATGTCAAAGTATCTAGGCTGCATTTCAACAGGAATCGTACCGTCCTGCATGGCGGCAAGGTAACCCTTGATAGAGGTAAGGGGAGAACGAAAATCATGGGATACATTAGCAATAAATCGGTTTTGGTAATCCCTGGATTGCTTTAATTCACTTGCCATATAGTTGAGAGAATCAGCAAGCTGTCCCATTTCATCATCAGAGTGCAACACAATCTGGTGGTCAAAATTTCCTTTAGCATATTCGCCGGTACCCTTTGATATTTTTCGAAGGGGCAGATAAACAAATTTAGCAAATGCACCAAGAATGAGAAGGGATAAGGCAAATACGATAAGCAGCGCGAGGTAGCAGAGGTTTAACACATAGTCTCTGTCAGCTTCAATGTTGCTTGTCGGTACATGAATAATGACATATCCCTTTATCGTGATGCCAGAGGTGATAGGATAAAAAACACTTAGCATTTTCTCAGAAAAAACATTGTAAAAATCACCGGTCTGGTAATGAACGTCCGTATTGGCAGCAGGGTCAAAATCAGGAACCACAATGACCTCCCCACTGCCACTGTCTCTTGTATTTAAAATAACGGTACCATCCGCATCCATAATCCAAATCTGGGCAGACAGGTAATTGTCTAACACCTTCAAATGTGTTTTCACATCGTTTATGGACATCTGGTTTGTGTAGTAGTTGATGGCGTACTGGGTGGATACCATGTTTGCCTCTTTGTATAAATCGTTTGCTTTAATCTTCGTTAAATAGGTAAGCGCCATGCTGGAAAGAAAAGTACTTACTGTAATAAAGGCAAGAATACCGAAAATGAGGTAAACCAGTATAAATTTAAGGAAGAGCTTTTGTTTCATTTTTACAATTTCACCTCGAATTTATATCCGATACCCCAGACAGTTGCAATGCCCCAGTGCTCGTTGTCCTTGATTTTCTCCCGGAGACGTTTGATGTGAACGTCAACCGTTCTGGTGTCACCGACATATTCGTAGCCCCAGATATGATCGAGAAGCTGTTCTCTTGTAAATACCTGATTTGGTGAGGAGGCAAGGAAATAGAGAAGCTCTAATTCCTTTGGTGGCATTTCTACCGACTGCCCCTTGTAGAGAACAGAGTAATTGGTCTGGTTGATAACTAAATCCTTGTACTCTACGAATTTGCTGTCAGGTGGGAGTTTGGTATCCTCTTTTGTAATCGGTTGCTGATAACGGCGGAGCACTGCCTTTACTCTGGCAACTAATTCCTTGGAATCGAAAGGCTTAATGACATAATCATCTGCACCTAATTCTAATCCTAATACCTTGTCAAATACTTCGCCTTTGGCAGAAAGCATGATGATAGGTATCTGGGAGTTCGCCCGAACCTCACGGCAGACCTGATAGCCGTCAATGCCCGGTAGCATTAGATCTAACAGGATAAGGTTTGGTTCAAATTCTTGATATTTTTTTAAGGCGTCTTCGCCATCATTTACAATTAATGTTTCAAAGCATTCTTTTGTCAGATATAGAGATATTAATTCTGCTATATTGTTGTCGTCATCGACAATCATTATTTTCTGTTTTGATGCCATAGTTTCCTCCATTCTGCACATCTTTCTTATTTGAATTCTACAATCGTAACGCCTGCGTCACCTTCGCCAAATTCTCCTAAACGGAAGGATTTTACATATTTCATGCGTTTCAAATGGCTGTGTACGGCACTTCTTAACTTACCAGTACCTTTTCCATGAACCACTCTGACGCTTGGCAGGTGCGCAAGATACGCATCATCTAAATATTTATCTAATACTGCCAATGCTTCGTCCACTGTCTTGCCAATGAGATTGATTTCGGTAGAGACAGAAGCGGACTTGCTCATTTTAATTTTACCACTTCCCGTACGTGTCAGATTTGGTGCGGTGATAACCGGTTCGTCAATAATTTCCAAATCTTTGATATTTGTCTGGGTGCGGATTATACCTGTCTGTACAAGCACATTTCCCTTGGCATTTGGTGTAGAAATAACATTGCCCTCTAAGCCCATGCTGATAATGCGGACTCTTTCGCCACCTTTTAAGTCTTTCACAGAAAGTTGTTTTTTCGGCTTCTTTGGAGCCTTCATTGCCATTTTGCCCTGCACATCTTTGATTTTACCCTGCAAAGCCTGACGTTTCTTGTCCATCTGCTTAGAGCTTTCGTTGTCCTCTGAAAATTTGCGGAATTCACGCAAGGTCTGGTCAGCATATTCTTTGGCTTCTGATAAAATCGCATTGGCTTTTTCGTTTGCTTCACGAATAATATCTTCTGAACGTTTGTCAAATTTTTCTGTTTTCTTTTGCAGGCGTTCTTTTAATTCTTTAATCTCTAATTTGTATTCGCGAATTTCTGCTCGCTCATCTTCGATAATGCGACGACTGGACTCTAAGTCTGCAATGACATCCTCGAAGCTTTCTGCTTCTGCACTGATACGTTCCTTAGCATCTTCGATAATCATGTCAGGAATACCTAATTTCCCAGCAATGGCAAACGCGTTACTTTTACCGGGAATACCGATTAACAGACGGTAGGTTGGGCGAAGGGTTTCTACATCAAATTCGCAGCTTGCATTTTCTACGCCCTCCGTGGACAGCGCATATACTTTTAACTCACTGTAATGGGTGGTCGCCATTGTGCGGATGCCACGGTTATGCAGATAAGATAAAATAGAGGTAGCCAGAGCAGCACCTTCTGTTGGGTCTGTTCCAGCACCTAATTCGTCGAACAGGACAAGAGAGTTTTCATTTACTTCCCCTAAAATACCTACGATATTTGTCATGTGGGAGGAGAAGGTAGAGAGAGACTGTTCGATGCTTTGCTCGTCACCAATGTCAGCATATACTTCTTCAAATACAGACAGAGAAGATTTCTCGTGAGCAGGAATATGAAGACCGGATTGTCCCATCAACGTAAATAAACCGACTGTCTTAATGGAAACGGTCTTACCGCCTGTGTTTGGTCCTGTTACAATGAGCAAATCATAATCGCCGCCTAAACGAACCGTAATCGGTACCACCTTATGAGAATCCAAAAGAGGGTGCTTTCCATCAATAATTTCAATGTAATGTTCCGTGTTAAAGGTTGGTTCATTTCCCTTGTACTGTCTTGACAATTGCGCCTTTGCAAAAATAAAATCCAACTTAGACAGAATACGGTAGTCTGCCTCAATCGATGGAATGTATTCAGCAGTAGATGCACTTAAACTAGCTAAAATGATATCGATTTCTTCTTGTTCCTTTAACAGCAGTTCCTTGTAGTCATTGTTCAATTTTACAATGGACATTGGTTCGATAAACAGTGTGGAACCGGTAGAAGACTGGTCGTGAATCATACCCTGTATTTTGCTGCGGTATTCTGCTTTTACCGGAAGACAGTATCTTCCATTACGCTGTGTAACCACTGCTTCCTGTAAATAGGTTCTTGTAGTAGTGTTGTTTACCATGCTATGAATCTGGTCGTGAATGCGGTCGTTGATATTGCGCATATTACGACGAATCTGGTGCAGATTCGGGCTGGCATCATCACTGATTTCTTCTTCTGATATAATACAGCGACGGATTTCTGCGGATAAAACAGTCAATGGTTCAATGGCATCAAAATAAGAAGTCAGGCTGTCCGGGTTCATTGCCACATTTTCCTGACGGCTGTATTGCTTTACGCGATTTGCATTTTCAAGAAGACCACAGATATTTAACAATTCAATCTGCGATAACGTACCGCCGATGTCCAGTCGTTTCATGGATGGGCGAACTTCTTTTACACCGGAAAATGAAAGGGAACCTTTTCGTAAAATATGCACCAGGGCATCCGTAGTTTCCTGTTGTGCGGTGCGGATTTCACTTAAGTCTGTCATTGGCTTCAAATTGCGGCATTGTTCTTTTCCAGCTTCACAGGTTGCTTTCTCTGTGAGCATGTCTATTATTTTTGTATATTCAAGTGTTTTTAAAACTTTTTGATTCATTTTTCTATAAAAGCCTTTCTAAAATACCATAAAAAAATGGTTTACTATCTTTTCATTATACAATATAATGAAGAACGTGGAAATAGCAAATTGAAAAACATTTACCGGAAAGGTGGTGTATTCCTTGGATAAAGAGGAAGAATATTCATTTATAAAAGAGAAGATAAAGGATAAGCCTTTAAATAAAAAAAGACTGTTGTTCCGTATCGCATTTAACGTCGGTTCGGCAGCACTTTTTGGTCTGGTGGCATGTATTGTTTTTTATGCATGTAGTCCGATGATACGAGATACGTTTCAAAAGGAGGAGCCGGGAACGGTGATGATTCCAAGAGATGAAAATGACAATTCCGCTGGTGAGGACGGAGATATACCGCCAGGTGTAACTGCGGAACCTGCTACAACGCCCGGTGAGGCAACAACCCAGGTGGTGACGGAGACCATTGTGGAAAAAGTAGAATTGAAAATAGAAGATTATGAGCAGTTATGTGGTGAATTTACTACTCTGGCAGAACAGGCGAAAAAATCACTTGTTACTGTGGCAGGTGTGAAGAGTGATGTCGATTTATTTCAGTCAACTTATGAGACAGAAGGAACGGCATCCGGTATCATTATTGCGGATAATGAAGTGGAGCTTTTGATTCTGACAGAGGAATCTATAGTAAAATCAGCACAGGAAATTCGTGTTACGTTCTGTGATGGCACGTGCCGGACGGCAGTAGCAAAGAAATATGATGTAAATACTGGACTTGCCATGATTGCAGTGAATCTGGAAGATATTCCGGAAAGCACCATGGAACAATTAACATTTGCGGAACTGGGCAATTCCAATGCTTTGGCAGAAGGAAACCCGGTGATTGCCGTAGGAAGACCGCTAGGGTATGAAAGCACTATTGTAAGTGGAAATATTACGTCCCTGCAAATGCAAAGTGATACCACTGATGTGACATATAATCTGATTGAAACAGACATGCTTGGTTCTAATAAAGGAAGCGGTATTCTGATTAACACGGATGGAACCGTAGTTGGTGTGATTGCACAGCGTTTTTGTACAAATGAAGACCATGCCACTGTTACAGCGCTTGCTATATCAGATATGAAAGGGTTGATTGAACGTTTGTCTAATAATAAAGGCATTGCGTTCTTAGGTATTCAGGGAAAAGATATTACAGAAGCAGAAAGCAAAGAGTATGATGTGCCAACAGGAATTGGTGTTACGAATCTGACCATTGATTCTCCGGCAATGGAAGCTGGAATTCAGAGTGGTGATGTGATTATTGGTATTGGTGGCGAGGAAATCAAGACCGTAAAAAAGCTACGGGAATATTTGATTCAGTGCGAGCCGGAACAGCTGATTACGATTACTGCTATGCGAAAAAGCACAGAAGGATATAAGGAAGTGACCTTTGATGTTACGCTGCGTGTGATGCAGTAAAACGATATGTAGTTATAGAGATGAAATGGAGATGAGGTTGAAAGATTTTAGTTTTTCAATCAGGAATTTGTGCTGATGCACAATTTCTTCGAACGGAAAAAGTCGCTGAAGCGTCAGAAGGAGAGAAAATGAAATATATTGAAAATCTGCGGGAGAGTGACCGCATTTGTGATATTTACATGTGTAAATCAAAACAATCTTTGGTAACAAAAAATGGAAAACCTTATGAATCTTTAATTTTACAGGATAAAACGGGTACACTGGATGCAAAAATCTGGGATCCGAATTCTTTTGGTATTGAAGAATTTGATGTGTTTGATTATATCGAGGTAACAGGAGAAATTACCAGCTTTCAGGGGGCTTTGCAGGGAAATATCAAACGTGTGCGCAAGGTACAGGAAGGGGAATATGACCCGAAAGATTATCTTCCGGTTTCCTCAAAAGATATTGAAGGTATGTTTAAAGAGTTGTTAGGCTATGTGGCTCAGGTTAAAAATCCACATTTGCATGCATTATTGGAAAGTTTTTTTGTAAAAGACGAAAAGGTAGTAAAATCCTTTAAATTCTGCTCCGCAGCAAAAAGCGTGCATCATGGATTTGTAGGTGGTCTGTTAGAGCATACTTTAAGTGTTACAAAGATGAGTGCACATTTTGCTGATACATATCCAATTCTTAACAAAGACCTGTTGCTGACAGCGGCCATGCTTCATGATATCGGAAAAATATGGGAATTATCACCTTTCCCTGTAAATGATTATACAGACGAAGGACAGCTTATGGGGCATATTGTGATGGGAGTGGAGGAAATCGGCTTCCGTATTCGTTCTATGGAAGGTTTCCCGGTGAAATTGGCAAATGAATTAAAGCATTGTATCGTTGCCCATCATGGCGAATTGGAATACGGTTCCCCGAAGAAACCTGCATTAGCAGAGGCAGTGGCATTGAATTTTGCAGATAATATTGATGCGAAAATGGAGACATTGACGGAGTTATTCGCCAGCACGCCGGATAACGATAGTTGGTTGGGCTACAATCGTTTCTTTGAATCAAATCTGCGTAAGAGTAGTAAATAGATAGGAAAAGCAATTGATTGGAGTAAATATGGATTACAAAAAGAATGATATTGTTACGATAACAATTGAAGATATGGGAACAGACGGAGAGGGTATTGGCAAAGTGGAAGGCTATACCCTCTTTGTAAAAGATACGGTGATTGGAGATGTGGCGGAAGTAAAACTGATGAAGCTTAAGAAAAATTATGGCTACGCCCGCCTGATGCGCATTATCACCCCTTCTGCTGACCGTGTGGAAGCAAAATGTGACTATGCGAAACAGTGTGGTGGCTGTCAGATTCAGTTTCTTTCTTACGAGAAACAGTTAGAATTCAAACGTAATAAAGTACAGAATCATTTAACCCGCATTGGCGGACTGGATGATGTTGTTGTTCAGCCTGTGATTGGCATGGAGGAACCTTTCTATTACCGAAATAAGGCACAATTTCCAATTGGAACAGACAAAGAAGGCAATCCGATTGCTGGCTTCTATGCAGGTCGTACGCATACTATTATTGCAAATACGAACTGCCATCTGGGTGTCGATGTAAATGAGACAATTTTAAATATGGTACTGGATTACATGAAAGCGGAGAAGGTACCGGCGTATGATGAAACTACAGGCAAGGGATGTATTCGTCACGTTCTGATTCGTGTTGGTTTTACTACTGGTGAAATTATGGTCTGTCTTATTGTCAACGGAAACAAGCTGCCCAAGGCAGACAAGCTGGTGGATCGTCTGGCTGCAATTCCAAAGATGACATCGATTACCCTGAATGTAAATACAGAGCGCACCAATGTTATTTTAGGTAAAAAGTTGTTGCCATTGTGGGGCGAAACGACGATTCGGGATTATATTGGAGATATTTGCTATCGTATTTCTCCATTGTCTTTCTACCAGGTTAATCCTGTACAGACAAAGAAGCTGTATGATACCGCCCTTGAATATGCCGGGCTTACCGGTGAGGAGACTGTCTGGGATTTGTACTGTGGAATTGGAACGATTTCGTTATTCTTAGCACAGCGTGCAAAGATGGTATATGGCGTGGAAATTGTTCCCCAGGCAATTGAGGATGCGAAGTTTAATGCAGAGTTGAATGGTATCAAAAATGCGGAATTCTATGTGGGCAAGGCAGAGGAGGTTCTGCCAGAGATGTACGAAAAGGAAGGCGTCTATGCCGATGTGATTGTAGTCGATCCACCGCGTAAAGGCTGTGACGAGACGCTGCTTGCCACTATGGTGCAGATGCAGCCGAAGCGGATTGTGTATGTGAGCTGCGACTCCGCTACATTGGCTAGAGATTTGAAGTATTTATGTGCGGAAGGGTATGCAGTTGCCAGGGTGCAGCCGGTGGATATGTTTCCGCAGGGGGTGCATGTGGAGACGGTAGTTCTCTTGTCCCAACGTAAAGCGGATGATTATGTTGAGGTGGAGTTAGAACTGGATGAGCTTGATGTGACGAGTGCGGAGAGTAAGGCGACATATGCGGAGATTAAGGATTATGTGCTGAAAGAACATGGGCTGAAGGTTACTAATCTGTATATTTCGCAGGTGAAAAGGAAATGTGGAATAGAGGTTGGGGAGAATTATAACTTGCCGAAGTCGGAAGATAGCAGACAGCCACAATGTCCGGTGGAGAAGGAAAAGGCGATAAGAGATGCACTGGAACATTATGGGATGGTGTAACAAGTGTTTCAAGAATGAAAATGTAAACCAATAACAGAGAAGACCAAGCGTAGAGTTGCTGGCTATGCCCGAGTTTCAACGGAGCATGAAGAACAGGCTACCAGCTATGAGGCTCAGATGGATTATTATACCAACTACATTACTTCACGTGATGATTGGATTTTTGTCGGGATGTATTCTGATGAGGGTATTACAGCTACAAACACCAAAAGAAGAGAAGGCTTTAACCAGATGATTGAGGATGCCCTTGCCGGAAAGATAGACCTTATCATCACAAAGTCGGTCAGCCGATTTGCAAGAAATACTGTTGATTCCCTTACAACGGTCAGGGAACTGAAGGAAAAAGGTGTGGAGATATATTTCGAGAAAGAGAATATTTGGCCCCTTGATGCAAAAGGGGAGCTTCTTATTACTATAATGAGTTCCATTGCACAGGAGGAATCCAGATCCATTTCAGAGAATACCACATGGGGAAAAAGAAAAATGTTCGCAGACGGAAGGACGAGCATTGGATATAAACATTTCCTTGGGTATGACAGAGGACCCGATGGCGAATTTATCATCAACGAAGAACAGGCAGTAACTGTCAGATATATCTACAAGAGATATCTTGAGGGATATTCTACTTATAAGATTGCCTGTGAACTTACCGAAATGGGAGTGAAGACCCCTGCCGGAAAGGATAAATGGCATCCAAGTTCGGTGATGAGTATCCTTCAGAATGAAAAGTACAAAGGGGATGCCCTTTTGCAGAAAACTTTCACAAAGGACTTCTTAACTCATAAGCTGGTTGTTAACAATGGCGAAGTGCCACAGTATTATGTGGAAGGACACCATGAGGGCATTGTGACAGCCGACCAGTTTGACCAAGTTCAGGCAGAAATTTTAAGGCGAAAGGGTATGCAGAAATATAGTGGTGTTGGATCGTTTTCTTCCATAATAAGGTGTGGAGAATATGGTTCTTGGTACGGAGCCAAGGTCTGGCATTCCAATGACAAGTACAGAAAGGTCATTTACAGATGCAATAACAAATATGCTGATGGCTGCAAGTGCAAAACACCACACATCAACGAGGATGAGTTAAAGGAATTATTCATTAAGGCAGCCAACGAGTTATTTTCTGAAAGGGAAGAGATTCTTGCAAACACCAAAGTTATGATGGAAATGGTCTGTGAGACGGATTCGCTTGACAGGGATTTACAGGATAGCATCACAGAACTTAATATCATCTCGGAGCAGATGCAGATTGCTATTGCAGAGAACAGCCGGGTGGCATTAGACCAGGACGAGTATGAAAAACGCTATGCCGAACTTACAGAAAGATATGAAAGGCAAAAGCTAAGTATGATGACATCGCAGAGCAGATTGAAAGCAAGAAGGCGAAGAGAGAATTATTTAAAGGCTTCATTCGAACTTTGGAGAAGCAGGATGGCTTAATGGAAGATTTTGATGCCGGGATTTGGAGTAGCCTTGTGCAGGAAGTGATTGTTAAGACCAAGGATGATATAAGATTCATATTCAAGAACGGATTTGAAGTAAGAGTATAGAAATAGGATTTGATGGCACTCAGGCAGAAATGCTTGGGTGTCATTTTTTTGTGGTAGAAACATAACAGTTATTATGATATTATATTTTATTATATGAGCGAAAGTATATGCTCGCTAAAATTTGAATTTTCTATTATCTTTCTTAGTTTTATTAGGATTCTGGCTTTGCGTTTGTTTACAACGCTCTGGGTTATGCCCAACCTCGCCCCGACTTCACGCTCGGAAAGTCCGTCAAAAAAGATTGCCTGTATCAGCTCCTGTTCAC
>JBGVMW010000002.1:0-10957 GCA_045125095.1 Lachnospiraceae bacterium | reverse complement strand
CCACTTTTGGGGCCACGGCCGCCCACTTTTCATGCAAGGCCTTGGGAAAATTGTCAATCGGCATCGCGAAAACCTGTGTGAGGGTAGGGCTTTTCGCAAGTGCGTGTTCGGATATTCGTGTGCAGAACGAAAAAAACGTGTGTCAAGTTATTATTTATTATCTAACACTTTGTGAATTTCCAAAAAGATGTTATTTTTGCGCATATTTCAATTCGTAAAATTTTTCTATCAATTATGGCAAACCAAAAAAGAGTTTATTTGTTTGGTGCAGGCAAGGCTGAAGGCCGTGCCGACATGCGCAATGAGCTGGGTGGTAAAGGTGCTAACTTGGCTGAGATGAACCTCATCGGAGTGCCCGTGCCTCCCGGTTTCACAATCACAACCGATACTTGCAATGACTATTACGCCATTGGCAAGCAGGAAGTGGTGGCAATGTTGAAGGACGATGTTGAAAAGGCTATCCATCACGTGGAAGAGCTGATGAACAGCAAGTTCGGCGACGTTGAGAACCCGCTTCTCGTTTCTGTACGTTCAGGTGCCCGTGCTTCAATGCCCGGTATGATGGATACCATTCTGAACCTCGGTCTCAACGACGAAGTGGTGGAAGGTATCGTGCGTAAAACCGGCAACGCTCGTTTCGCTTGGGACTCATATCGCCGCTTCGTTCAGATGTACGGAGACGTGGTTCTCGGCATGAAGCCCGTTAACAAAGAAGATATCGACCCGTTCGAGGCTATCATCGAAGAGGTGAAGGAAGCCAAGGGCGTTAAGTTGGACAACGAACTGGAAGTGGAAGACTTGAAGGAACTCGTTGCCAAGTTTAAGCAAGCTGTTAAGAACCAGACCGGTAAGGACTTCCCCAACGACTCTTACGAACAGTTGTGGGGTGCCATCTGCGCTGTGTTCGACTCTTGGATGAACGACCGCGCCATCCTCTATCGTAAGATGGAAGGCATCCCCGCAGAATGGGGTACAGCCGTTAACGTTCAGGCCATGGTGTTCGGTAACATGGGCGACACTTCCGCCACAGGCGTTTGCTTCAGCCGTGATGCCGCCACAGGTGAAGACCTCTTCAATGGTGAATGGCTTGTGAACGCTCAGGGTGAAGACGTTGTGGCAGGTATCCGCACTCCGCAGCAGATCACACTCGAAGGAAGCCGTCGCTGGGCTGAGTTGCAGGGAATCAGCGAAGAAGATCGCAAGGCCAACTATCCTTCAATGGAAGAAGCCATGCCCGAAATCTACAAGCAACTCGATGCTCTCCAGACCAAGCTCGAAGAACACTATCGCGACATGCAGGACATGGAGTTCACCGTTCAGGAAGGCAAACTCTGGTTCCTCCAGACTCGTAACGGTAAGCGCACCGGTGCTGCCATGGTGAAAATCGCTATGGACCTGCTCCGTCAGGGCATGATCGACGAAAAGACAGCCATCAACCGCTGCGAACCCAATAAGCTCGACGAACTTTTGCACCCCGTGTTCAACAAGGAAGCTTTGGCAAAGGCTACCGAACTGACACGTGGTCTTCCCGCCAGCCCCGGTGCTGCTTGCGGACAAATCGTCTTCTTTGCTGACGATGCCGTGAAATGGCATGCCGATGGCCACAAGGTGATCATGGTTCGTATCGAAACATCTCCCGAAGACCTCGCCGGTATGGCCGAAGCCGAAGGTATCCTCACTGCTCGTGGTGGTATGACCAGCCACGCCGCTGTGGTGGCCCGCGGTATGGGTAAGTGCTGCGTGAGCGGTGCAGGTGCAATCAATGTGGACTATCACAACCGCACCGTTGAAATCGATGGCGTTGTTCTCAAGGAAGGTGATTACATCTCACTCAATGGTACAAATGGTAGCGTTTACAAGGGAGAAATCAAGACCCAGGCTGCCGAACTCTCTGGCGACTTCGCAGAATTGATGGACCTCTGCAAGAAGCACACCAAGCTCGTTGTACGCACCAACGCCGACACTCCGCACGATGCCGAAGTGGCTCGCAAGTTCGGTGCCGTGGGTATCGGTCTCTGCCGCACAGAGCACATGTTCTTCGATGCTGACAAGATTGTTGCCATGCGCGAAATGATTTTGGCAGAAGACGTTGAAGGACGTAAGAAAGCACTTGCCAAGTTGCTCCCCATCCAGAAGGAAGACTTCAAGGGCATCTTCAAGGCCATGGACGGTTATCCCGTGAACGTGCGTCTGCTCGATCCTCCTCTCCACGAGTTCGTTCCCCACGATGCAAAGGGTCAGAAAGAAATGGCAGAGGCCATGGGCGTTACCGTAGAATATATCAAGCAGCGCGTTGAGAGCTTGTGCGAACACAACCCCATGCTCGGACACCGCGGTTGCCGTCTCGGAAACACTTATCCCTGCATCACCGAAATGCAAACCCGTGCTATCCTCGGTGCTGCCATCGAACTGAAGCGCGAAGGCTACGATCCTCATCCCGAAATCATGGTGCCCCTCACCGGTATCCTTTATGAATTCGAGGCCCAGGAGAAGGTAATTCGCGACGAAGCTGCTGCCCTCTTCGCTGAAGAAGGAATGGAAATCGAATTCAAGGTAGGTACCATGATCGAAATCCCGCGTGCAGCCCTCACAGCCGACCGCATTGCCAGCCGCGCCGAGTACTTCTCATTTGGTACGAACGACTTGACTCAGATGACCTTCGGTTACAGCCGCGACGACATCGCCAACTTCTTGCCCGTTTACTTGGAGAAGAAGATCCTGAAGGTAGACCCCTTCCAGGTGCTCGACCAAAACGGTGTGGGTCAGCTCGTGCAGATGGCCGTAGACAAGGGCCGTCATCAGCGTCCCGACCTGAAGTGCGGTATCTGCGGTGAGCACGGTGGTGAACCCAGCTCTGTGAAGTTCTGCCACAAGGTTGGCCTCAACTACGTGAGCTGCTCTCCGTTCCGTGTGCCCATCGCACGCCTTGCTGCTGCACAGGCTGCTGTGGAAGAAGAAGCATAATCATCTTCTGATTAAATATGAAAGTGTCCCGCAAATCTATGCGGGACACTTTTTGTTTGTCTACATTCAGACACGAACGCTCGGTGTAGCAATTTCAGAAATCTGCACGCACTCATTCATCTCTAACAATAGTGACAGATGTTTTTGCATCTGTCACCCCATCTTTCACTTTCAAAGTGTTTGATTATCAAACTGCTGAGAATGAAAAGTGACAGTGTGGCAGATAAAACTGAGAATTAAACATGTGGAGTGGAGAAGCATAAGCTGTTTTTCGCTGTGTATATATGCGAATACGGGGCAAGGTATGCGTGGTTAGCCGATTTATTTCAATGTCTTTAGGCCTAGCAATGCTGTATTATATTTTTCGACGCAACGTTTGCAACGTTAGTTATGTCATCGTGTCGTCTAATCCTGTTCAGTTATTTCATATTTTAGATACCAGAACTTGGATATTACAAAGTAAGCCGCCCTGTTCAGGAGCGGCTTACAGTTCATTTCTAATGTTGAGGTGTTTATTCCACCATTACTTTCTTTCCATTGATGATATATATTCCGGCAGGCAGATCTTTCGCTTCGGTTTCCACTCTGCGGCCGTCTAAGGTGTAGATAACGGCTTTGCCATTTGCTGTTCCGCTATTAGTCTCCACTTGGCTGATGCCGGAAGTGTCTATTTCCAATATCTCACTGAATTTCCACCAATCGTAATTTAACCAATAGCTATCTTTTGCACCAATGGGAATATATAGTTTGGCTGTAGAATATGTTTCCTCATCGAAAGCACCTACCATATTCGGAGCTATCGAGTTCAATGATGTAACAGAGGCTAATCCTGCACATCCAGAGAATGTTAAATATACAAAGGTACGCTTGCTGATTTGGTCATAAAGCAGTACCTTTGCACCCAGTAAAACAACAGATTAGAAAAAGCAATGAAAACAGTAATTGGCTACATCAGAGTATCAACTGACCATCAGGATATGGAAAGACAAAAGAACCTGATAAGGAAGTTTTGTGAATCCAAAGGTTATGCACTATTAGGACTTATTGAAGACTTTGGTATATCAGGTGCTGAAGCTGACAGAAAAGGCTACTTAGAACTTCAAGCACTTCCTGAAGGGGCTTGTGATATGATTGTGGTTTCTGAATTGTCACGCTTATCCAGAGATGAAGATGTGATGAAAACACTAAGCACCATCTTTGCTTTGATTGCAAAGTTTGACCTTGTAATGCTGGATGATTTGGCAACTATATACAACAAGGGGGTTACATTGAATTTTGTGGAATTTATGAGCCTTGCATTCAAAGCCTATGGTGCGGCTGATGAAAGAAAGAAGATTGCAGAACGAATGAAAACAGGTAAGTATTCACTTATCAACAAATACCCTTTGGCTTGTTTGGAATCAACAGAACCCTTGGGATTCAAGAAAGTTCCCAATCCTGAATTTGCTGAGAAAGGAAAAGGTGTTCCACAAAGCCTTTATGAAATAGATGAAAAAGAAGCTGAAATAGTAAGGGATATTTTCAAATGGGCATCTGAAGGTATGTCCACCCATAAGATTGCTGAAAAGCTGGATAGTTTAGGCATCAAATCACAATGGGGAAGAAAGATTGGTCATTCCTATATAATATGTGTACTGAAACAACCCTTATATAAAGGTATAAGAGTATATAAGAAGGTTGAATACCCTACTGGCATACAAATTGTGACACCTGAACTTTGGAATCAGGCACACTTAGCCCAAAAGGAAAATAGACTGAGGGCAGAGAAGTTCACCAAACACATTCACGCTTTGAAAGGTATTCTGAAATGTGCTTGTGGTTGTAATATGCAGATTGTACATTCTGGTGGTACAATGCACTATGCCTGTGTTGCCAGAGCACACAAGAAGGAAGTAAGAAATGTTGAACCTGATACAAGATTCTTCGGTATCAATGTTGATGATTTGAACCGTATTATTTGGGAAGAAGTCAAGTACAGAACCCTTAGGACTGAATACAAAAGCAAATCAAATGAAAAGATTGATATACTAAAGGCTGAGATCTTCAAGTATGATGAAAGCATCAAAGAGATAGAAAGAGAGATTGAAGTAAAGAATGTGCTACTTGAAAGGACACTTGACAAATTCACTTTGGCTGAAACAGAATTGGGTGCTAAAGCACTTGAAAGAAAGGCAAAAGAAATAGATGATGAAATCAAATCACTAAAGAAGACCATCAAGTCAATTGAAGCCGAAAAAGCCAAGAATGCAAGAAGAATTGATGAAGAAATCAAGTCACAAAGTGTGAAGGAACTGAAGAATATGACCTTGGAAGGTAAAGCTGAAATATACAAGAATATGCTTGAAAAGGTTGTGTGGGTGTCTGAAAAGAAGCGAAGGGGTTTCCTTGTTGTTACTTACAAGAATGGTGCTGAAGTTGTCTGGTTGTACAAGAATGTAAAAGGCACAAGGGTTGCAATCAACCTACCATCAACCTTCACCTACAACCCAGAAACATTCAAGGTGGCTGTAACGCTTACAAAGAGAAATCCAGATATTAAATTTGATTTTGGCGAACAAGTTGTGGTTGAATACACACCTGATGAAATGCTAGAATCATTTGACTTCAGGGGGAATGAAGAATGGGATGCTTCAGATAGAGTTTGGGAAGATTAAAAAAAATGAAGGAAATATCAGTTAAGTAACAATTTATCTGATATTCCCTTCGTTTTGTTCTTTAGATGGTTCTATTTCACAACAGTACCACCAAAGGGGAACAATCCCCTACTATGAAAAGTAGATAAAAACACAACAACACTTTGTTGTGAAAAGCAGTAAAACAAAGGTACTATGGTTCTTTAATGATAAAGTTGCTATTTTACCACTTTGTATGTAAAAAGTAAATTAAGATGGAAGAAAAAGGATTCACATTCAGATTCAAGGAACAAGAACTGAACTTCATAAAGATGTATGAGGAAACGCAAGCCCAGATTGTATTCAAGGGAAATGCAATTGTAACCATTGACTTCTTCACACACGCTATTATCAATTCGGCTTGTAACATTGATGATGCTTTCAGCAAGATGGTTCAGGATGAAAACTACCTTTGTGCCATTCCACTTATCAGGATGCAACTGGATAATGCTTTAATGACTTGGGCATTCCTGATTTGTAGCAATGAATCAAAGTTCTTCAACACCCTTCTTGAAGGCAAGGAAATAAATCAGCAGAAGGTAAGTTGGGAATCATTGGATTACTTTGGTATCACCAAAGAATTAGCCACAGAAAAGGGCATCAATTTCAAGCCAAAGGAACAACTTCTTACAAATAGATTCTTATACGAAACCCTGAATTTGTTATATGATGGGACAACTGAACTTTATAAGAAATGTTGCTCCTATGTACATCCTTCAGCTTCAATCCTAAAAGCTGCATTGTTCACACAAGTTGAAGATCAAATCAAGATTAAGGGTTGGGAAGACACCAAGCCTTATGGATATACTTGTGAAGAAATTGTTAGTGATTACATCAAAGCGAATGTTACCTTACTTGCCCTTCTTGAAAGGGTGAAAGCATTAAAGGAATATAATGTGATGTTGTACCAGAAAATTCAAAATGGTGAAGAAATCCCTGAAGAAATGGCAAAAGGTATCACCACCACTTCAAAGGAAGAAGCAATGAAAACGATGGACTTGTTAAGGCACAAAGAAGAAAAATAGGAACTTTAACAAAAGTCTGATGATTTTGAACATTACTGGGTAGTATTCGGGAAAAACTTTGTATATTTGCCGATTATATTGCCCGTATTAGGCTAAAATTATCACGATGGAAGATTTTTTGATCTACAATAACGATAGAACTGAGGTCGTAGGATTCCAAGAAGAAATTCAAGGGGATGTTGTCATCCCTGATGGAATCCAGAGAATTGCAGAAAGAGCTTTTTATGCTTGTAACACTATTACTTCTATGTATATTCCTGATAGTGTTACAAATATTGGATGTTTTGCTTTTTGCGAATGTTACGAATTAAGATCAATTCATCTTCCATCTAATATCTCTTGTATTGATACTGGTGTATTTGAAAGTTGTAGAAAACTTCAGTCAATAAATATTCATCAAGGTATTACAGAGATTGGTGCTTTTGCATTTCAGATGTGTGATTCATTAAGTCACATAAATATACCTAAAGGTGTTACAATAATTGGTAATCAAGCATTTATAGGTTGTAATTTTGAGTATGTAGAATTGCCAATGGGAGTAGAAATAATTTCCGATCGTGCATTCTGCAATTGCCACGAATTAAGACAGATTATAATTCCAAATTCTGTAACAACAATTGGGAATGAAGCGTTTTATGGTTGTAATAAAATTGAAGAAGTAGAGATTCCCAACACCGTTTCAGAAATTGGATACAAAGCATTTTCAGGATGTGATTCATTACAAATTATTGAGATTCCCTACAGCGTCAGCACTATTGGCTTTGGAGCATTTGAGTATTGCAAGAACTTAAAGCAAATAAGGGTCAGCAAGAAGAACTGTAATTATCTAAGTTGCGAAGGTATCTTGTTTGATAAAGAAATGAAGACATTGATTCAGTACCCCAATGGTAAAGATTGTGAATTATACAAAGTGCCTGAAGGTGTTGAAACAATAGCTCCTTATGCTTTTGGTCCAGCATCATTACTAAAGAAAATTGAATTACCTGAAGGGCTTAGATCTATTGGAAAAGAAGCTTTTCAGAACACACATATTGAAGATATAAAACTTCCCAGTAGCATAACTATTATTGAAGATTCTACTTTTAGACAAAGCAAGTTGTGCTCTATAACTTTCCCAACAAGCCTAAGTAGAATTAACGATTTTGCATTTTGTGATTGCCGTTCATTGAAAATAATAAATCTTCCAGAAGGACTTGTACACATTGGTAAGAGTGCATTTTGTTTTGGATATGCTTTAGAAAAGGTGTACATACCCAGTTCTATTCAATATATTGGAAGTGGAGCTTTTGGATGGAATAATCTGAAAGAATTGCACATAAAAATTGAAGATATAGAAGTGTTTGGGGATGATTTTACAGGCTATATTAAGAAAGAAAATTGTTCTTTATATGTTCCTTATGGTACAAAATATGCTTATAGTAATCATCCTTATTTTAAGGATTTTTCTGAAATAATAACTGAGGATTAAAACTAATAAAATTCTAATATGGTTATTGATAGTTATTCATTCCTTAAGAAAATAATTGGTAGAAACGCATATAACGAAATCAAAGAATATGCCCGTAAAATCATACCAATAGCCACTTGTGTTCTTGTTGCTTTATGGGTACTTAGTTTTATTTTTCATTGGGGATTCATTAGTAGTCTATTGGACATAACAACAGGTACTTCCTTGATTTTTGTTGCTTATATCATAGGTTTGATTGTATTACTAGATAAAGGAATAGATGTTGTATTAGAGGAAAGCAATGAAAGATATTCAAGATATACCTTCCCCAAAGAAGAACCTATAGGATTTAAGAAAACAATTGTCAGAGGAGTAGCATTGGTCATATTTGGATTTGCAGCCATTATTCTTAGCAACAACTATAGGAATCACTATGCTTTTGAATGCGAAACTTTCCTTGTAGACCACCAACATCAGATATATCATTTGGATTGTAATAATAGATGTGAAATTGCAAAAGAAGCTGATGGATTGGAAAAGATGAAAGGTTATGAAATAGAAGAATCTTATAAAATCTGTTATTGGTGTGAAGAATGGGCTGAAGATGCTGAAGATGAATATAATTCAAATAGATACTATAGAAAATAACTATATAACGATTTAATATGATAGACATAGATGCTTTTGCAGTAAAGAAACCATTGGTTATCTCAGGAAATACCAAAAGGATTGCAGACAATTCTATGGGATTTCAATTTTGTAGTGAAATAATAATTGAAGAAGGTGTAGAAGAAATTGGTGGATGGGCTTTCACTTGTAGCACAGTTGATGGTGCTACAATTCCATCTTCAGTAAAGAAGATTGAGGAAAATCCTTTCCCACATACACATATTTACAAAGTAGTTTGTAAATCTCCATATTATACCGTTAAGGATAGCATTCTTATTGAAAATGACACATTGCGTTTAGTGTCTTATGTTGGACTTGATAAGTATAGTGGGAAAAACCTTTCAGGAATTATGGCTGCCAAACACGATGATAGCCAAAAGTATGAATACACTATACCTTCTTACATAAAAGTTATTGGTGAAGGATGCTTTAGGGGAAGAGAATTAGATAAGATTATCATCCCGCAAAATGTTGAAAAGATCCTTCAAAATCCTTTTGTTGGATGTAATGCTGAAATTGTCAATCATTCCACAAATTACAAATTAGAAAAAGGACTACTTGTTGAGATTGCAACAAACACTTTGATTGCTTATGTAGGCAAAGACAAAGATATAGTTGTTCCTGAAGGTGTTGAATTTATTGAAGGTAGTGCATTTGAAATGCTTGATTATGGAGTGAATTCCATTACCCTTCCTAGTTCAATTAAGGAAATTCGTGACAACTTCTGTGAGGAATGCGACCTTCAAAATATCTATGTATCAAAAGACAAAGTGGATTTCTTTCAAGACTTATTACCACAATACACTAGCATCATTAAAATATTGGGTGTAAAAGAACCTACCACTAATGTTGTAGATAAGAAGAAAGTAGTTCAGGAAGAACCTGAATTTACTTCCAAATATAGTGAAAGAGAAAAGAAAATTAAAGAAGAAGCTAAGTCAATATATAAACCTCAGCATCAGCTACTGATTTTTATGGTTGTATTGTTCTTGGGTGGTGGTACACTTCTGGCATATCTTTTGGGAAGTTTATTCAGTTGGGATTTTATGATCTCTGAGTGGAATATTTTCTCTGTTATTGTAGCTGGACTTGTTTCCTTATTAGGAATAGTTCTTGCTATAGTTATACCAATTTATTCCGACAAACAAGATAGGAAAGAGGCTGAGCATAAAGCTAGAAGAAAAATTGATTATGAAGAAGATAAACAACGCCTTTTCAAAGAAATCAAAGAATCAGGTGGTATGTCTACAGTAATCAAGGATATGATTGATGCTTTAGGCTATCCTATTGCAGGTGAAGGTGAAAATTGGATAACACTTGGGGTGTCTGACAAATTAACAATAAAAATTGAACAGACTAGTTGGAATCATCAATCTGTCACATATTATTTTAACGAAGGTGGTAAACTCATAGAACAAAAACAAAGTTTCAAAACTATGGGTTATGTTCCAATGGTCACTGATCGTGATACAATCATACAAACAATAAAAGAAAAGATTTGGAGTTTTGGGTTGTCTGACAAGCCGACCAACAATGTCAAATCTGTAAATACATATAGTAGATCAGCTTGTTTAATTCGTGACCTTTTTATTGTTGCATATCGTAACGAAGGAAAAATTTCAGAAAATGTATCAAGAATCATAAAATCGTTTGCAAAAAAACACTACTTGAATGAAGAACAAGTAAGTAATATCATTGCTGATGTTTCGTGGAATAAAGGCGAATTTTCATCTTATGTTTTAGATTGCTATTCTGATTTTGAAGCCGACAAGTACATTGATGAGCTTATATCAATACACAATTACACTAATAAACAAGGTTCATCAGGCAAAGGTCTAGAATATATATATCAAGTAGCAAAAGAACTTGGTAAAACAGAAAAAGATGTTCAAGAACTAATATAATCCATTGAATATGATTTATAAAATTGGATTAGGGTTGGCTATAGCATTACTTATATGCTTATTTCCGATGCCTTATGGATATTACACCTTGATAAGATTTGCTTCAATGATAATCTTAGGATGTATGGCATTTGAATTCCACAAAGAAGGTAAGATACCACTATGTATAATAGCAGGTTCACTTGCCTTGTTATTTCAGCCATTCGTTAAGATTACACTTGATAAGATTACTTGGAATGTTATAGATGTATTAGTGGCTATTGCACTTATACTTTT
>JBGVMW010000001.1:0-3287 GCA_045125095.1 Lachnospiraceae bacterium | reverse complement strand
CTTGTTGCAACATAAGCAATATTTGCTGCATCCCTGACTTCCTCACCGCCTTCCATCTGACTTAACGCCGTCTGCGCTCCGGCTGCGCCTGCAACCTTAATGGAAGAGTTCTTTGTCTTAATAGACTGCTTAGATTCCTTTAATGCTGCCCGGTACTGCCTGAACATTCCCTTCTTTGCATTATCAACCGGATGAATCGTACTTCTCCGAAACTTCTTGTTTTCAGTAGTTGTAATCTTCGACCCTTTAATCTTCGGACTTCGGTCAACCGTATAGATGTTGGCTGCTTTGATAGAAGCTTTCTTTGGTTCATGTGTATGAAGCTTTGCTTTCTTCTTGGTATGGATTACCATAGGCTTGTCATCGACCTTTTTGATTTTCAATTTTCTCACCTTCTTTCTACATCCATTACCCAAAAAAGGGTAAAAAAATAGCCATCTGGAGGGTTAGTCCAAATGGCTTATGTAAATAATCTTTATTTTTTTAAGTATATTTTCAGATACTACTAACACAAACAAAGCAAGATGTCTCCTGTCTATCAACAAACCTACAAACTGAAATTTTCACGCTATCTTGTTCCGCTTCCATTATATGCATTCTTTTCCACATATGCCATCATAGTATTATTTCTCCAACCATGTGCAACAAGTAGCAGAAATATAGCTATAGAAATTATCCATCCCTGCTTGCATACTACCCCTGCAAGAGCTACACCTATAATGCAAATTCCTATAAATACCATAATTGAAATGTGTTCTTTCAACCATTTTGCTTTATAAAAATCAATTCGTTCCTTAAGAGAAAAACTACTTGCCTTTAATGTCTGAGTGAGATTGGTTTCTGCTGCTTCTTTATATTCCTCCGCCAACAATCTCTTGCCACTTAATATTTCATTTACACTTACGTCAAATAATTGACTCATTGCCAATAATACATCTGACGGTGGCAAATAATTTCCATTTTCCCAACGAGATACCGTCTTATTTGTTACGCCTATTTTCTCTCCAAGTTGCTCCTGCGTGAGTTCTTGTTCCTTTCTAAGCTCTGCTATGAATTTTCCAATTTGTACTAAATCCATTTGTATCACCTCCATGAAAAGCATAGCAAAACTACGTCTTTTTGTCTTTACCATAAATGGCGAATCGTTGGACATTGCTCTGTTTACACTATTATCAACCTAAAATGAAACTTCAAATTCGTCTCTCAGTTAAACACACCTGCTTACTGAAATTTTCACCTTACTGTGGAAAACCATACAAACTAACATAAACAATCATAGAAATAACATCAATCAAAAAAATCACTCCAAAAATAATTGCCGCAATCTTCAATCCTTTTTTTGCCTTCTTCTTGTTTTCATCAGTTAATACTTTTTCCTTTAGTTTGCTTGCAATTTCTGACTTAAAGGAATTTTCCCCTATTTGAGTTGGTACTTTATCCATTACTAGCTCATCCAAAGAAATTTCGAACATATCACTAATAGCAATCAGTTTTTCCATATCAGGTGTCGAGTCCCCCACTTCCCATTTTGAAATGGTTTGCCGAGAAACATTCAAACGATTAGCAATTTCTTCTTGTGATAAGCCTTTTTGTTTTCGAAGATTATATAATTTATTATGAAATTCCATCTTTACCAATCCTACCTTTCCATCCTTTTACCATAACAAATAACAGCATTCCTAACACTACTGTCGTAATAACACTTGCTTCTATTCCGTATTCTGCACCATTGAGGATACTAGCATCTTTTACACTAAAAAGAACTATTCCTTTTGAAACACTTTCACTTCCACTTAAGGACAAACCCATAATCACATATAATATAAAATTCCATGCACTATGTAACCCACAAGCAATCCATATATTAGAACGCCACAAAACAAGTATTGAAAAGATAATCGAAACCAAATACAAGTTTATAATTCCAACCACAGCATACACAAAATCCGCTTCAAACAAGCTAGACAAATGTGGAAAAACAAATGCAGTTGAACTAATTAGAATTGCCAATGGTATAGATATTCTATTTTTCAACGAATTAAGCAAAAAACCTCTACACATGATTTCTTCTGTAGCACCTTGAATACCAAATGCCAATATCCATAACAAAATACTTTTAATATTAACATTTGTGCTGAATCCACAGAAGCTAATGGATCCACAGAGGCAACCTATACCTAATATTATAAACAAAAGAATTGTGGCAACTAATGCTCCTGCCAAATACTCTATCGGATTTCCTGAAAAACCTGCGACTTCAATATTTTTCTTCTCAACAAATCTGCAATATAACAGGGTTACTAAGGAAAATACCAGGAAGCCATAGTAGAGTAACAACTCACTAATTTCTCCAGCTGGCATTATGCCGTGCAAAGGGTCATAGCCCATGCCATATAAAATCCCGATTATTACTCCTTCTCCCAAAACTGCCGAAAAAACATATATCAGAATGAATGCCAATAATTTCTTTATTATGTATTCAGCAGATGACATATTTGTTTCGTTGTTGAACGGATTTAGATTATAAATAATACCTTTCTTCATCAATGTTTCCTCCTTGTATCACTTGATGAAAGTATCGTATTACTTTTGTTCTAAAAACACTACCAACCATATCAATCAATCTGTCAACGCGCTTTAACAATCCTGTTAAGTCCAGTTGCACCGCCTATTTTACGGGCAAAAGCAATGTAAACTTCAAATTTTCCACTTCCCATTGTACCACGCACTGTTCTTACATTCCACTTATATTTTTCTGAAAACTTTATAAAAGGTGGACTGCCATACATAGCAATCCACCCATAAGATTACCACACTTCCAAACTATCTTCCGCATCCACCCAATCTTGCATCTCACCCGTCAAAGCCAACCGAGCATACTCCATAGGGTTGTCAATGGCAAGAGCATTTAATGCACACTGTGAATTGGGGGTGGTTTTCAATCCATCCTCTGCCTCATTACAGTCAATTCGCAAAAGCATATTATCAAAAGTTGTTATATCAATGCTATTGCAGTATTGGTTATATGTAGCATAAATAAATTTCATAGCTTTTTTGTCCTTTCAAATATATTACAGATAAGCCGGTTGTATTGGTAAATTGTTGTGTGTCCTAGAATTATCCTTTAGAACGTGAAACACACGCCAGCCTTCTTATTAATCAGGGCTGTGATGCACTTATTCTCGCAGACAGACTTGGTCACGAAAAAGTAACCACAACTCTTAATACTTACTCCCATCTGTTTCCACACAAACAGCAGGAGCTTGTCAGCAATCTGGAACAGCTTG